>VBKF01000089.1 GCA_005888095.1 Deltaproteobacteria bacterium
ACCGAGGGCTGCGGCCGCCTCCCGCGGCGGGCCGAGCTGGTCGGGCAGCTCGGAGAGGCCGGGTTCGAGGCGATCGAAGCGAGGAGCCTGATACCCGGCGAGAGCTTCCATGCCTTCGTCGGCACTCGCGGCGCATGATCTATACTGGACGATCGACATGGAGCCGCTGAACGCCATCGTCGAGCGGGTCCACGCTTCCGGCCGGCGCGTGGTCCTGGCAATCACCGGAGGCGGCAGCGGCGCGATCGCGGCGCTGCTCCGCGTGCCGGGTGGCTCGCGCACCCTCGTCGAGGCCATCGTGCCGTACAGCCCGGACGCCCTCGTCGACTTCCTCGGCCACGAGCCCGAGCAGGCGTGCAGCGCGGCGACGGCCGTCGCCATGGCGCGCCGGGCGCTCGCGCGTGGGGCGCGCCGTTCAGGCCCGGGCGCCCTGCTCGTCGGCGTCGGGGTCACCGCGAGCCTGGTCACC
Organism: Deltaproteobacteria bacterium; assembly: GCA_005888095.1. GTDB lineage: Bacteria > Desulfobacterota > Binatia > DP-6 > DP-6 > DP-3. The sequence continues at coordinate 470 of VBKF01000089.1, forward strand.
GACCGCCCGAAGCACGGCGACCACCGCTGCCACATCGCCGTGACCGACGGCGGCCGTGTCGACATCGTGTCGATCGTGCTCGACCGGGGCGCGCGCGACCGGGCGGCCGAGGAGGACCTGGTGGCGCGCGCGACGCTTCTCACGCTGGCGAGGGCCTGCGGCATCGACACGCCCGGCGTCGATTCCCTCCTCGGACCCGACGACAGGCTCACCGTCGCCTCCTCGGTGCCCTCCGACGACCTCGTCGCCCGGCTGCTCGCCGGCGCCCTCGAGCGTCTGACGATGCTTCCCGACGGGCAGCTCGCGACGAACGCCCCCGTCCCCCGTGGCGTGCTGGCCGGCTCGTTCAACCCCCTCCACGCAGGGCACCTCGAGCTGGCCCGCGTGGCGAGCGAGATCCTGGCCGCGCGGGTGACCTTCGAGCTGTCGGTCGTGAACGCGGACAAGCCCGTGCTGGCGGCCGTCGAGGTCCGGCGCCGGCTCGAGCAGTTCAGCTGGCGAGGCACCGTGGAGCTCACCCGCGCGCCGACGTTTCGCGAGAAGGCCCGCGTCCTCCCCGGCGCGGCCTTCGTCGTCGGCGTGGACACGGCCGCGCGCATTCTCGACCCCCGGTACTACGGCGGCAGTGCCGCGAGCATGGTGGCCGCACTCGACGAGATCGGGCGCCTCGGCGGTCGCTTCCTCGTCGCCGGGCGGGCCGACCCGGGCGGCCGCTTCGTCACGCTCGCCGACCTCGCGGTGCCCGGGCCCGTCGCCCATCTCTTCGAGCAGATCCCCGAGGCTCGGTTCCGCCGCGACATCTCGTCGACCGAGCTGCGTGGCGTGGCAGCCGGTCCGCAGCCACGCTGACCCGCGTCAGCGCCGCCACGGGCGGGGCTCGAGCGCGAGCGTCTCGCGCAGCGCCTCGTCGACGGGCCGGCTCCGCCAGCCGAGCTCCGCGCGGACGCGCGTCGTGTCGTAGGCCCGTCGATACGGGAAGGGGACCGGCAGCGCGAGCCGTGCCGAGCGGCCGCCGGCCTCGCGCCAGGCGCGGAAGAACCGCCAGACGGTCATGTCTTCGCCCGCGACGTTGTAGGCGCGTCCGATCGCCGCCGGCTTCTCGAGCGCCAGCGCCACCGCCTCCGCGACGTCGCCCGCGTAGACCATCGGCAGCCAGGTGCACGCCGGCATCACGGCGATCGGCAGCTTCGCCAGGGCGACGAAGATCGGCATGAAGTTGGTGTCGAAGGCGCCGTAGATCAGGCAGGGACGCAGCGTCGTGAGCGCGAGGCGATGCTCGCGCGCGAGCTGCCAGGCGCGCCGCTCGGCGAGCGCCTTCGAGAGGCCGTAGGCGGGCGTGAGCCGGCCGGCGTCTTCGCCGAGGAGCGGATGATCCTCGCTCACCGGAATCGGGGCCCGGCCCGCGTAGGCCGAGACGGATGAGACGTGCACGATGCGGTGGACGCCGGCCGCCACCGCGGCCGCGAGCACGTTCTCGGTGCCCCGGACGTTGGTCCGCAGGTGATCGGCTCGCCGCCAGTTGCGGACGGGCAGCAAGGCGGCGTTCGACACCACGGCGTCCGCCCCGGCAAAGCCGCGCGCGAGCAGGTCCGGTTCGGCCAGGTCGGCGCGCCTGAGCTCGACGCCCTCGGCGACGAGCGCCGGGACCTTGTCCGGGTTCCGCACGACGCCCACGACGCGCGCCCCGCGCGCCGCGAGCGCGCGCACGATGTAGCGGCCGAGAAAGCCGGTCGCGCCGGTGAGCGCGACGGTGGCGTTCACGCCTACCTGCAGGTGAGCGCGCTGGCGCCGAGGGCGCAGCTCGGCGACGGCGGCGGGCCGGCAAACGGGGCCTCGCCGCACTGGCCCGCGGCGGAATCGAAGGCCAGGGTCACGCGCACCGGGACCCCGGCCGGCGTCACCGCATAGCCGCCGTTTCGCCCCGTGGCGTTGAACTGCACGAGCCCTGGCGTCGAGCTGGTCTTGAACGACGCCTTGACGATCCCCCCGATGCCTCCGAGACCGTTCCGGTAGCTCCATCGCGTACCGGAGGCGTTCGATTTCCAGCCGGTCTGCGTCGCGTAGTCGTAGGCCCCGCCGGGAATCACGGCGTCGAGGACCGTCGCCGCGCTGGCGTCGGTGATCAGGATGCGGACGCCGCTCGTCGCCGGGTCGAGTGCCGGCGAGAACGGGAACGGCAGCGTCATCTCGCCGCGCAGCTTCAGGCGGTCGTCGCCCGGTGGCGTGGAGAGCCCCGCGATCGTGAGCTTCGGCTTCGCGACCGCGGCGCCCCCAGTGCAGGGGTCGCACGCGTCGCCGCTGCCGTCGCCGTCCGCGTCGGCTTGATCCGGGTTCGGGTCGGCGGGGCAGTTGTCGGCCGCGTCACAGACCCCGTCGCCGTCCGCGTCGGGGCAGGGCGGGATGGTGGTGGTGGTCGTCGAGATCGTGCTGCTCGTGGTGGTCGGCGGGAGCGTGGTCGTCGTGGTCGTCGAGACGGGCGCGGTCGTCGAGGTCGACGTGCTCGTGGTGCTGGTGGTGGTCGACGTCGTGGTGCTGGTCACGGTCGTGGTCGGGGGCTCCGTCGTGGTGGTCGGGGGCTCGGTGGTCGTGGTCGGCGGCGCGGTCGTCGTGGTCGAGGGCTCGGTCGTGGTGGTGGTGGTGGTCGTGGGCGGCAGCGTGGTGGTCGTCGGGGGTGCCGTGGTGGTGGTCGTGGTCGAGGTCGGCGGCGCGGTCGTGGTCGTGGACGTGGTGGTGGTCGTCGTCGTGGACGTGGTGCTGGTGGTGGTCGTTGTGGTCGTGCTCGTCGTGGTGGTGGTCGGAAGGGTCGTGAGCGTTCCGACGAGGGCGGGGCCGCCCGAGCGTTCCGAGCGCGTCTTCCACCAGAACGTGGCGTCGTGGCTGTTGTTGGAGTCGTGCGCCTGCTTCCACTTGTAGGTCCCGTTGCACGTCGTCCCGTTGGTCACGGTGAACTCGGCGAGGGCGATCGCATGGTCGTCGCCGTCGAAGAAGCCGGGGTGCTTGCACACGCCCACGACGTCGATGCCGGGGCCCTTGGTCCCCTGCGTGACGGTGTCGTCCACCTCTCCCGAGGGACAGGTACTCCCCATCGTGAAGGTGCTGCTGAAGTGATTGTACGCCACCGGCGACGACGTCGAGTTGGACCCGGTGGCCGCGACCCGCGGCGCCGCCGTGAACAGCCAGTCGAGGATGCGGGTCTTCGCGGCGGCGAGCGCCGCGGCGTGGTTCGCGTCGCTCGAGTGGTCGATCGCGCTGTGGCAGAAGGAGCCGTACTTCTGCCCGTGCGAGGGCCGGTAGGTCTGGCCCGGCGCCGGCGTCATGTCGAGCCCGACCGACCATGGGCTCCCCTGCGCGTCATACGGAAGCGACCCGTCGCTCCATCCCGTCCAGGCCGCCGGCGAGCAGCTCGCCCATGACGTCAGCATCAGCGCGCGCTTGTTCTTCGCCACCCAGTCGCCGGCCCCGAACCCATCCACCCGACCCGCGTACTCGCACCAGCCGTTGCCCGGCGCGCAGGAGGAGCCGAAGCCGGCGATCGCGTCGCCGTCCTTGCAGGCGGTCTCGAAGCTCGTGAAGCCGACGACGTTGTACTTGCTGCTGCCGAGCGCGTCGACCATGCCCTGGATGGTGACCACGCCCGCGATGCGATTCTGTACGCCCCAGTCCGTGCTCCCGACGCCGCCCGGGCCCGCGTTGGCGGCGACCTCCAACGCCACCCGCGCCCCGCTGCTGTGGCCGATCAGGACGATGTTCGCCGCGGGGGCGGGGTAGAGGCGGTTGATCTCGCGGGCGAGGCGGTAGCGCCACTCGTAGGCCGTGGTGCACGGGTCGCCCTGCTGGGAGGTGGTGCAGCCCGGGTCGCCAACCTCCCAGTCGTCCATGTTGATCGGGTCGGGCGAGTCCGAGGGGTGGTAGCCGGACGGCGTCGCCGTGTAGAGGTTCGCGCGGGCGCTGTGGGTCACCACGGTGGTCCCCGGATGGGCCGCCTGGTAGCTCGCGATGCGACCCGGAAGGTCGGCGTTCACCGCCTGCTCGAGGTCCGTGAACGAGCTCTGCGCGTTCTGCCGCTCGTTCTGGCAGCTCTTCACGCCGTGGACGTAGAGGAGATTGATCTCCACGGTGGCCGCCGCCGACCCACGCGGGACCAGGAAGAGGAAAGACAGGCTGGCGGCCCAGGCGGGCTGCGTGCGAGCCATGAGTGGAGCGATCTTCGATATGTCGGGGCGGAATGCAATGTCAATGTGAAAGATCGGATAGCACGGCAATCCTGCCCGATCCCGCAAGGTGTCGCGGGGGTGGATCGAGTCGCCACGGTCCAGCACGTGGCATGTCTGTTGCTCGGGCAATGCCTGAGGAGTCCGCCGCTGCGACCGCCGCAGCAAACCACCGCAGGTCTGATAGGCCTCGCCCTCTTGCGGCTCGCGCCTTCCACGGCGACGGCGGCGACCCTGACCCGAGGCCCCTACCTGCAGCTGCTGACACGGCAGTCGGTCACGGTCGTCTGGAACACGGAGGCGGCGGCCGCCTGCGCACTTGCGATACGCCCGCTCGACGGGATGCCGACCGTGCGCGCGGGCGGGACCGGGACGGTCTGCGCCATCGCCGTCGACGGCCTGACGCCGGGCGCAGCCTATGCCTACGCGCCCCTTGCCGACGGCGTCCCGCTCGCTCCCGAGGCGGTGTTCCGGACCGACGACGCGAACCGGCCCTTCAGCTTCCTGGTCATCGGCGACTCCGGGTGCGACTGCTCGGATCAGCTGGCCGTGCGCGACACGATGCTCAAGACGCCGGCCGACTTCATCCTCCACACCGGCGACATGGTCTACGACACCGGCGCGCCACAGGACTTCGACCCCTCCTTCTTCGCGCCCTACCGGGATCTCATCCGCCGGCTCGTGCTCTGGCCCTGCCTCGGGAATCACGACGTCGAGACCGCGGGCGGCGCGCCCTGGCGCGACGTCTTCCATACCCCGGCCAACAATCCGGCCGGCAGCGAGGACTACTACTCGTTCGACGACGGGAACGCGCACGTGGTGGTGCTCGACAGCAACGCCAGCACGAGACCCGGCAGCGCGCAGTACACCTTCCTCGACCATGATCTCGCGGCCAGCACCGCCACCTGGAAGCTCGTTGCTTTCCACCACACGATCTACTCGAGTGGAGGGGTACACGGCAGCAACCTCACCATCCGGGCCAACCTCGTGCCGCTCTTCGACGCGCACGGCGTCGACCTCGTGCTCATGGGGCACGAGCACAACTACGAGCGCACGAAGCCCCTGCGCGGCAACCAGGTGGTCTCGGCGGGCCAGGGCACGACCTACATCACGACCGGCGGGGGCGGGCAGGCACTGTACCGGGTCGGGTCGAGCAGCTTCACGGCTCACTCGGAATCGGTCCACCACTTCACGCGCCTGGCGGTGAACGATGGCAGCCTCCTCGCGCAGATGATCCGCACGGACGGGACGATCGGGGACGAGGTGATGCTCATGAAGGGCGGCGTGCCGCTTCCGCCGCGGTGCGGGGATGGGCTCGTCAACCAGCCGGGCGAGCAGTGCGACGGGGCGGACCGCGCGGCCTGCGCCGGCCCGTGCGCCGCGGATTGCACCTGCGCGCCGGTGTGCGGCGACGGGCGCGTCGATCCGCCGGCCGAGGCGTGCGACGGGTCGGATGACGCCGCCTGCCCGGGGCTCTGCCTGTCGAGCTGTCGGTGCGGCGACCCGGCGGACTTCCTCACCCTTCCCCCCGCGGCCGACACCTTCATCGAGTCGGGAACCCAGGCGACGTGGGATCACGGCGCCGCCGCCCACCTCGACGCGTCGGCGCTGTCCGACCTGATCTATCTGAAGTTCGACCTCTCGGCGGTGCCGGCGCCCGTGACCCGCGCGACGTTGATGCTGCATTGCATCGACGGCTCGGACGACGGCGGAGCCATCTACCCCGTCGCGGATTCGCGCTGGGTCGAGGGTGACCGGACCGGACTGGACGCCACGAGCGCGCTCGGGCCGGGCCTCAAATGGAGCGACGTGGACACGAACGGCGACGGGGTGGTGGACACGCGCGACACCTCGCCCTGGCTCCCCGAGTTCGCCCGCGCGATGCGCGGGTTCGGCAGCGTGGTGGCCGGCCGCGACTTCACGGTCGACGTGACCCCGGCGTTCCAGGCGGGCCCCGGCCTGTACGCCCTGGCAATCACCACCAACAGCAGCAACAAGGTGACGTACTCGTCCCGCGAGAGTGCGACGCCTCCCGTGCTACGCGTCGAGCTCGCACCTCCGGGGACGACCACCACCACGAGCACGTCGATGACCTCGACGACCAGCTCGACCGTGCCGACCACGTCGACCACCGTGCCGACGACGTCCACCTCCACGACGTCGACCACGACGTCGGTCACCTCCACGACGTCCGCCACAACGACCTCGACAACCAGCTCCACCACCTCGTCGACCTCGACCACGTCGACCACCGTGCTGGCGACCACGACGTCCACCACCTCCACCACAACAACGACGTCAACGACCAGCTCGACCGTGCCGACCACGTCGACCACCGTGCCGGCGACCACGACGTCCACCACGACGACCTCGACCAGCACCACGACCACGCCGACATCTCCGAGCGCGACAACCTCCACCACGACATCTGTCGTTCCCAGCACGACGACATTGCCGCCGGGAACGACGTCCACCACCACGCCCCCCGACGACTGCCAGACGGATGCCGATTGCGATCGTGATGATCCGTGCAGGCCGAGGCGCTGCGTGGCGCAGCGCTGTCAGGACGCGCCGCTCATGGGTCTCGAGGCGGTGCGCTGCGCGCTGGCGCTCGAGGGAGAGCGGGCACTCGCATGTGGCGGGAGGCGGTTACCGCCGACCCTGAGTCTCGCACTCGGCCGGACCCGGGCTGCGATCGAGGCAGCGGAGAGCTCGGGCAGCGTGAAGCACGCGAGGAATGCCCTCCGCGGCGCCCTGCGGTTGCTCGACGCCGCGGCTCGCAAGCTCCGCAAGACCGAAGCCAGCCATGCGATCGATGCCGACTGCGGCAGGGCGCTGAGGGGAGTGCTCCGCGACGCGAGGGTCCTGGCCAAGCGCTATCTGAAGAACCGGCCCGAGACTGCCGCGCGGACTGCCGTCCCGCGCGGGCCCCAGAGGATCGGCACCGCAGACTGAGCCCTCAGCGACGCCCGTTCACGGGCCGGAGGTTGTCCGACGTTCGCCCGTGATACGCGTCGATCGCCGAGAGAACCTGGAGGTATCCCGGCCAGCCGTAGAGCGGGATCAGCCCGAGCCAGAACTTCTTCTGCGGGCAGTTCTCGAAGAAGTCGCCCCAGCCCGCGTTGTAGTACTCGCCGAGACCCGGATGGGCGACCGAGAGCCAGGCGGCCCTGCGTGCGTCGCCGATGGTGCGGGCGCCGGCGGGCAGCGCCGCGCCGACTACCAGGGCGGTCACCATCATCCACCGTTTCATGACACCTCCAGATCGTCCCTCGCAGGCGTAGCCGGTGACCGGAGACGAGCGCAATCCCGCTGCGACCGCCCGCCGCAACCGCTAGACCAGCGCAAAGCGGCGCGCGTCCGGTCCCCACGGCGGTGCCCTGCGAATGGCGTCGATGACCACGTCGGACGACCCGACGACCCTCCACATGTCGCGGTGGCGCGGGTCCATGAAACGCTCGGCGATGCAGCGCTCGAGCAGCGCGACGAGCGGGTCGAAGAAGCTGCGCACGTTGACGAGCACGATCGGGTGGCCGTGCAGGCCGAGGCGCTTCCAGGTGATGGCCTCCATCAGCTCCTCGAGCGTGCCGGAGCCCCCCGGGAGGGCGACGATCGCGTCGACCTCCTCGATCATCAATCGCTTGCGCTCGTGGAGGTCGCCGACCAGGCGGAGCTCCGTCAAGCGCGGATGCCCCCACTCGAGGTCGTACATGAAGCGCGGCAGCACGCCGATCACCTTCCCGCCCGCCGCCAGCGCGGCGTCGGCGAGCGCCCCCATGGAGCCGACCGCACCGCCGCCGTAGACGATGGCGACGCCCCGCTGGGCGAGCGCCCGGCCCAGACACGCCGCCGCTTCGTAGTACGCTCCGTCGGTCTGACGGCTGGACGCGCAGTACACGCACACCCGCTCGAGCCTCATGGTCGAGCGTCGCACTCTAGCGCGCCGTGTCGGGCGCCGTCGACAGGTGCCCGCCCCTCGCGCTAAGGGAACCGCGATGTACCTCGACTACACCCCCGAGCAGCAGGCGCTCCGTCGCGAGCTGCGCGCCTACTTCGGCCGCCTGGTCACGCCGGAGTACCAGGCGGAGCTCTCCCGCAGCGAGGGCGGCGGGCCGCTCTACATGCAGGCGGTCCGCAAGCTCGGCGCCGACGGCTGGCTCGGCATCGGCTGGCCCACGGAGTTCGGCGGCCAGGGCCGATCGCCGATCGAGCAGTTCATCTTCTTCGACGAGGCCGCGCGCGCCGGCGTCATGCTGCCGACGCTCACCATCAATGCCGTCGCGCCGGCCATCATGCAGTACGGCACCCCGGCGCAGAAGGCCGAATACCTGCCCCGCATCCTGGGCGGTGAGGTGCACTTCGCGATCGGCTACACGGAGCCCTCGGCCGGCACCGACCTCGCCTCGCTCAAGACCCGCGCCGTGCGCGACGGCGACGAGTGGGTCATCGACGGCACCAAGGTGTTCACCAGCCAGGCCGAGTACGCCGACTACATCTGGCTCGCCGCCCGCACGGACCCGAACGCCCCCAAGCACAAGGGGCTCTCGATCTTCATCGTGCCGACCAGCTCCCGCGGCTACAAGATCACGCCCATCTGGACGATGGGCGACGTGCGCACCAACACCACCTACTACGAGGACGTGCGCGTCCCGGCTGCGAACCTGGTCGGCGAGCTGAACGAGGGCTGGTGGCTCATCGTCACGCAGCTGAACCACGAGCGCGTCGCCCTCATGTCGCTCGGCCACGTCGACCGCATCTTCGAGGACGTCAGACGCTGGGCGCAGGAGACGCGGCTCGCCGGCGGTGGGTGGGTGATCGACCGGCCGTGGGTGCAGACGCACCTCGCCCGCGTGTATGCGGGCCTCGAGGTCCTGAAGCTCCTCAACTGGCAGCAGGCGTGGAGCATGACCCGCGGCACCCTCAACTATGCTGAGGCGTCCACCGTGAAGGTCTTCGGCAGCGAGTTCTACGTCGAGGCCTACCGCCTGCTGCTCGAGGTGCTGGGCGAGACGGGCGCGCTCAAGCGCGGCTCGCCCGACGCCGTCCTGCGGGGCCGCGTGGAGCGCATGTACCGCGCCACGCTCATCCTCACCTTCGGGGGCGGCACCAACGAGACGCAGCGCGACATCATCGCGATGGCGGGGCTCTCGATGCCCCGCTCGCGCTGAGGGTGCCGATGGACTTCTCGTTCACGCCCGAGCAGGAGGCGCTCCGCGAGCTGGCGCGCCGTATCCTCGAGGACCACGTGACGGCCGCGCGCCTGAAGGCGGTCGAGGCCGCGCCCGACGGATTCGATCGGGCAGCCTGGCACGCGCTCGCCGAGGCGAGGCTCCTCGGGGTGGCGCTGCCTGAGGACGACGGGGGCAGCGGCCTCGGCGTCCTCGAGCTCTGCCTCCTCCTCGAGCAGGTGGGCCGCGCCGTGGCGCCCGTCCCGGTCTTCCCGACGCTCGTCCTCGGCGCGCTCGCGATCGCCGAGTTCGGCACCGCCGAGCAGCGCCGCCGCTGGCTGCCGGGCGTGGCGACGGGCGAGGTCGTGCTCACCGCGGCGCTCGTCGAGCCCGGAGCCGACGACCCCGGGATGCCGGCGGCCGCGGCGGCGCGTGATGCCGCCTCGTGGCGGGTCGACGGCGTCAAGACGTGCGTTCCCGCGGCGCAGCTGGCGGCACGTGTGCTGGTGCCCGCCCGCCTGGCGGACGGCAGCGTCGGCATCTTCCTCGTCGACCCGCGCGGCCGCGGCTGCACGCTCGAACGCCAGGTGGCCACCAACCGCGAGCCGCAGGCGCGGCTCGTCCTCGACGGCGCGCCCGGCGACGTCCTGCCGGGCGCCAACGTCGGCTGGCTCGTCGAGCGCGCGCTCGTCGGACTCGCCGCGATGCAGCTCGGCGTGACCGAGCGGGCGCTCCGGCTGACGGCCGAGTACACGGCGCGCCGCGAGCAGTTCGACCGCCCGATCGCGAGCTTCCAGGCCGTACACCAGCGCGCGGCGGACGCCTACATCGACGTCGAGGCGATCCGCCTGACCACCTGGCAGGCGGCGTGGCGGCTCGCGGCCGGTCTCCCGGCGACGGCCGAGGTGGCGGTCGCGAAGTTCTGGGCGTCGGAAGCCGCGCACCGCGTCGTGTATGCCGCGCAGCACCTGCACGGCGGCATCGGCGTCGACATCGACTACCCCCTCCATCGCTACTATCTCTGGGCGAAGCAGATCGAGCTGACGCTCGGCTCCGGCACTCGCCAGCTCGTCCGCCTGGGCGCCGAGCTGGCGGCGCGGCCGCCGGACGGGTAGTGGACCGACGACACCTCGGTCTCGGCCTCCTCTGCGTCGGGCTCGCGGCGCTCGCCAACCTCCTCGGCGGCGCCGTCGTGACGCTCCGGCGCTGGGACGACCGCTTCCTCCGCTACGCCGTCGCGCTCGGCGCGGGGTTCATGCTGGCGGCCGTGATCTTGAAGATGCTGCCTGAGAGCCAGCACCTCACGTCGCTCGCTCCCGCCCTGGTCCTCGCCGGCTACCTGCTCGTGCACCTCTTCGAGCACACGGTCGCGCGCCACTTCCACTTCGGCGAGGAGATCCACCCGGAGCTGCTCTCCGCGAACGCCGGCGCCTCGGCGCTCCTCGGCCTTCTCGTGCACAGCTTCTTCGACGGCATCTCGATCGGGTCGGCCTTCATCATCGACCGGGCGCTCGGGCTGCTCGTCTTTTCCGCCATCGTCCTCCACAAGGCGCCCGAAGGGTTCGCCATCGCCTCGGTGGTGCTCGCGACGGGCGGCAGCCGGCGCCAGGCGCTCCTCGCCGCCTCCGCCGTCGGCACGGCAAGCATCCTCGGCGGGTTCTCGATCTTCGGCCTGCAGACGCTCGTCGGCCCCGCGCTCGGCATCTCGGCCGGCGTGACGCTCTACGTCGCCGCCTCCGACCTGGTGCCGGAGGTGAACCGGGAGGGAGGCACGGCGATCGCGCTCACGGTGTTCGCGGGCGTGCTGCTCTACTACCTGACCGAGCGGGTGCTCGAGGCCTCGGGGCTCTGAGGTCGCCGGGGGGGTACCGAGTTTTTCCAGGTTCCCTAACCTATTGTGGTATAGCAACTCACCCCCTAATGGGTGCGCCGGGATGGCGGAGGGCGCTACACGCAAGCCCCGACGGTCGCTCCCGGATCGGTCGCTCGACCTGTCAAGGTAGGGAGGGAGGCAACTTGCGAATCCAGACACGGAGGCTGCGAAGCGCGACGTCGGTCGTGGCGGGCGCGATCATCGTCCTCGCACTGTCGGGACAGGCCGTCCGCGCGCAGCCCCTGGCGGCGCGCGACGTGGAGCCGGTGGTGCTGACCGGCAAGCAAGTGCGGGCCTGGTCGGGTCCGGCCGCGGAGGTGACCTGCACGCCCGTGGCCGCCAGTCCCGGGCGCGATGCCCACAAGGGGACCGTCATCGCGCCCCCGGCTACCGGCGTGCCTGTCGATCAGGTCGTGGCCTTCAAGTGGGACGGGCTGCAGTGGGTCGAGATCCCCGTGCAGGTCGACCAGATGTACTACTACTGCCTCGGCAACCCCAACTCCCAGACCTTCGGCCAGTTCTACTCCCAGACCGACAAGGAGCTCACCTACGCCTGGGACGTCGAGGCGTGGAAGAAGACGGCGGGCCAGTGCTCCGCCACCTACCCGTCGAGCCCGCCGTCGATGACGGGGCCGATGCCGGATCCGGTCTCCACGCTCGACGACGACGACGAGATCGTCTTCATGGCCCGCGATACGGGCGCGCAGGTGCCGCTCGGCACGCTGCCGCCTCCCGGCACCAGCAACGGGCAGGCAGTGGCGATCACCGACCCGCTCGACCCCTCCAGCGTCCGCTTCGTCTACCTCTTCCTGCGGCCCGGCGGCTCGGCGTTCAACACCTCGAACGGCTACGTCTCCTACGTCCGCGACGCGGACGCCGACGAGTGGATCGACAAGTGCAGCTTCCGGGACGACAGCCCCGAGAAGCTCGGCTCGAGCAACTCGGGCTACGGGCCGAACCTCTCCGGGACGGTCTGCCGCACGGCGAGCAGCGCCCCCGGCGGCTGCCCCAACGTCGCCGACGGCACCCCGCGCCCGTCCACCGACCGCTTCCCGCGTGACGGCGTCACCGTGAACACCGACACCTACCAGTGGCACGCGAGCGGCCGCTGGATGGTCCGGAGCCTCCAGATCACCAAGCCGAACCAGACCCGCGCCTACGGCCCCGACCTGATCGACCGCTGGAAGGGGCGCGCCTTCCAGCAGAGCCCGGACTCGACCATCTCGCTGGTCGGCTTCGAGGACGAGCAGGTGAACTGGGAGGGCAACAACGCGCTCCTCGGCGAGCGCGCCGGCCCGGTGCGCGCCATCCGCGAGATCTGGGGCGCCGACTCGGGCACCAACGTCACCAAGACCGAGACCTTCTACCGCGACGTGATCACCTACCACTACCACGTGCGCGTACACCCGATCCCGCCCGACGGCCTCTACACCTCGTGGGACTACAACCGGGGCGTGGTGAGCAAGTACTACAACACGATCAAGCCGGACGGCGTCGACATCGACGGGATGAACGACGACACCGGCAACGTGGACGGCGTGTTCGGCATGCCGGCGTACTTCGACGCCCCGGACCCGACGTTCAACGCGCCCACGGCCGTCCTCAACTGGGAGGAGGTCTCCGGGGCCAGCGACAACGGGTCGCTCGTCTACATCGTGGAGATCAAGGGCGCCACCACGGCGGAGAACCCGGCCGTCGTGCCCTACTACCGCGACGACTCGTGCCTCGACGACGGGACCGGCGACGACCCCGTGTCGCGGCCGTGGCCCGGGGAGGCGTCGGACGACACGCGCGTGATGAACGGCTACTGCGCGGCGGCCGGCAAGCCCAACGGCTGCCACGTCTGCCGGTCGGCCACCGACCCGGGGCCCTGCGACGTCGACTGCAAGCTCGGTCAGACGCAAGGGGCACATGCCGCCCACGGCATCCACTACTTCTTCAGCAACGACACCGACAACCTCGCCGCGCCCGAGGACATCACGGAGATCGACGCCCAGCAGTGGCAGTTCACGGTGCCGACGCCGCAGCCCACGAACGTCGGGCAGCCGTACGGGAACGACGTGATCGCGCCGCTCGAGGCGGCCGTCGTATCCATCGTCGCGCTGCCGGCGGTCACCACGACGACCTTGCCGGAGATCACCACGACCACCTTGCCCGAGGTCACCACCACCACGTTGCCGGGGGTGACCACGACCACCCTCCCGGGCCTCACCACGACGACCACCCCCGCCACCACCACGACCTCCACCACCACCACCTCGACGACGCTGCCGAACCCCGCGCCGCCGAGCGCCGCCAGCGCGTCGGCAGCGACCGATCAGGACACCGCGGTGGACATCACGCTCAGCGGCGCCGACCTGAACGACTGCGAGCTCACCTTCTCGATCGTCACGCCGCCGGGGCACGGGACGCTCGGATCGATCACGAATCACGCGTGCTCGCTCGGCCTGCCGAGCAGCGACACGGCCACGGTCACCTACACCCCGGCCGCCGGCTTCCACGGCAGCGACTCGTTCACCTACACGGTGAACGACGGGTCGACGGACTCGAGCCCCGCCACGGTGAGCATCACGGTGAGGCAGACGAACCCGGCCACGTGCGCCAACGGCCCCGCCTCCGGCTGCCGCCGGCCCACCCGCTCGCGCGCCGCCTCGCTCTCGCTCCGTGACCGGTCGCCCGACAGGAATGACCGGCTGACCTGGCGCTGGGGCCACGGCGCCGCGACCTCCAAGACCGACTTCGGCAACCCGCTCGCCACGACCGACTACCAGCTCTGCGTCTACGACGGGAACGGGCACACCATCGCGCGCGGCGGGATGCCGCCGGGCGGCACCTGCGGCGGCCGGCCGTGCTGGCGGGAGACGGCGACACGGTTCACGTACGGGCGAGGGGGGAGCAGCTCGATCTCCCTGCGCCTGCGCCCGGGCCCCGACGGCAAGGCCGAGATCGTCGCCCGCGGCACCGGCGTCGCCCTCGATCTCTCCCCGCTCCCGGCCTCGCAGCCCGTGACCGTGCAGCTCAAGAACAACGAGGGGAAGTGCTGGGAGGCGACGTTCAGCGCGCCCGCCATCGCCAACGGACCGGGGAAGTTCGCCGATCGCAGCGACTGAGCGTTCCGGCGGCCGGGCCTCGCGACGTCTTTTCAAACGCCCCCCGGGGCTGGTACGTTCCGCCGCCTTTCGCGAAAACCACGCACACGGGAGACCAATAGATGCCGAACGGACCGAGGCCAACGCTGCTCTGGCTGGCGGCAGGCGCGCTGCTTCTCGCGGGGGCCCGCAGTGTCGTCGCCGCCCCCTATCCCGCCCGGAGTTGCGTCGCCAGGAAGCTCGAGGCCGCCGCCGGCGCCTGCCGCGGGACCTTCCTGGCGCGGGCGCGCTTCGAGCGGTCACTAAGGTTTGCGGCGTTCGACGCGAGCCGAACGCGGGTCGCGCACGGTCTCGCCAGCCGCTGGGGTCTCGCGGAGGCGAGCGCCGCTAAGAAGGGGACCGATTGCGCGGAGGCGAGCGGGACGGCCGCCGAGACGTTCGCCGTCCTGGACAGCGCCGCCGGCGCCTTCTTCGGTCAGGTCGGCGGCCGAAACTCCGAGGCGTGCATCGGTGCGGCGCTCCGCGCCGCCGGGACCGCCTGCCGGAAGGCCCTCGAGGCCGAGGGACGGAACGTCGCCTTCCCCAAGCGCGACCCCCAGCGACGGCGCCTGGCAACCACCCGGGACCACGTGCGCGCCCGGCTGCTCGACGCTCTCCCCGCGGGCTGTTACCCGGGGTTCGAGGCGGCGCTGGCCGACGCGGCCGAGGCGATCATCGACCAGATCGCGGTGAGGCTCCAGACCGCCCCCCACGTGCCGTCGACGTGGGCCATGTACTCGCCCCCGTCGGACGTGGAGTACAACGGCCAGACACTCCATCCGATCTGCGCGCGCGGGACGCCCTACTCGTTCTGGGCGCGCCGGGGCACCGTGAACAAGCTCGTCGTCTATTACCAGGGCGGCGGCGCCTGCTTCAGCAACCTCTCCTGCGCGCCGGCGGTCCATGCCTTCAAGGACAGCGCCGGCCCGGGCGACGACCCGACCCAGTACACCGAGGGCATCGCCAACGTGACCAATCCGGACAACCCGTTCCGCGACTGGAACGCGGTGTTCGTCTCGTACTGCACCGGCGACATCCACTGGGGAGACGCCACCGTGACCTACGCGGCGCCGGACGCGCCGCCGGTCACGATCAACCATCGCGGCGCGGAAAACGCTCGCGTGGTCGAGAAATGGGCACGCGAGCACTTCGTCAACCCCGAGGAGGTCTTCGTCACGGGCTCGAGCGCCGGCGCCTACGGCACCATTGCCGGCGCCGCCTACCTGCTGCGCAACGTCTACACGGCGAGCCGCTTCAACGTGGTCGGCGACGCCGGGGCCGGCGTCGTGACGCAGGCATTCGTCAGCACGCAGCTCCTCGGCTGGGGGATCGAGAAGAACCTGCCGCGCTGGATCCCCGCGCTCGACGTGACGGATCTCGCGAAGCTCAACATCGCGGATCTCTGGGCGGCCGTCGCCAACTTCTACCCCCGGCACAAGTTCGGCCAGTACACGACGGCGTTTGACGGCGGGCTCGGCGGGCAGACCTTCTTCTACAACGTCATGGTGCAGGGCGACGACGTGGCCCGCTGGCTCCAGTGGTGGCTCAGCACCTGCGACTGGCACACGCAGATGCGCGCCATCGTGCAGGACACCGCGGCGCGGGCGCCGAACTTCCGCTACTACATCGGCGCGGGGTCGCGGCATACGATCTGGGGCAGCGACAAGATCTACACCGAGACGAAGGGCGGCGTGATTCCCTTCGTCGAGTGGGTGGAGCAGATGCGGATGGACGATCCGGCCTGGTCGAACCAGGAGTGCACCGACTGCTCGCTCGACCCGGGCGATCCGGCTCCCAGCCCGCCGGTGCCGCCGTTCAACGCCGACGGCACCGTGAGCTGCCCGGCCTCGTGACGATGCGCCCGCACCCGCACGTTCCCGCCGCCCGCGGCCGGATGCTCACCGTCTTCGCGGTCCTGTTCGCGCTCCTCGCGGTCTCGAACTTCCTGAAGCCCTTCCAGATCGGCGGCGAGCGCACCGGCTTCGTCTTCCTCGGGCGACGGCTCACGGAAACGGCGAACACCATCGTCGGGCCGCTCTTCGGGCTCTATCTGCTCGTCTACGCGGTGAGCATCTGGCGCATGAAGCGGATCGCGCTGACGATGGGCTGGGCGTACGCGGCCTACGTCGTCGTGAACCTCCTGCTCTTCAACCTGCGCACGTCCCGCCCGCCGGGCGCAGGGTACCTCGTCTTCGGGATCGCCTACATCGTCGTGGCGGTCGGCGTGTCGAGCGGCGCGGCGTGGGCGCTCACGAAGCGGAAGGACGTGCTCGGCTAGGACGCCCGCCTGCGCCGTAGCTCCGCGACCTTCTCCGCGAGGAGGACCTTCATGAGGGACTGGTAGGGGACGTCGCGATCCTTCGCCAGCACCCGGATCTCCTGCAGCAGCCGCCGCGGGAGTCGCAGCGTCACGGATCGAGTCGGCCGCTCGACGTCGGGATCGAACTCCAGCCGTACCCCGGGGCCCGTCCAGTCGATGTCGCCCGCGCTGTCGTGCGTGAGCCAGTAGGCCGCGACTTCAGCGTCGCTCCGCCTTCTGCGTTTCTTCATGGACTGCACGCTCCTTCCGGCTCATCGGTCGTGCCGAGATGATCCGCACCCGGCCCTGCCGCACCGTGAACGAGACGAAGAGCCGACGTCCCTCGTTGGTGACTCCCAGCGCAACGTAGCGGTGTTCAACGTCGGGGTGTCGCGTGTCCACCTGGCAGAGCGGGTCGTTCAGCAGGACCTCCTGCGCTTCGGCCGCCGCTACCCCGTGTTTCAGCTCCGACTTCCGCCAGTTGGCGCTATCCCAGTCGAAGCCTCTGAGGCCGCGCACGACCAGCTTCAAGCGACGACGACCATACCGCTGGCGCCGTACCGTATCAATATGTACATGACCGCATCGCCCGGCGTCCGCTGACGGCGGCCACGCGAACCCGCCGGAGGCCGTTGACACGTAGAGTCGAATGGTTTAAATACTTGAACGTATGAACCGGACAGCCGCTGCCAGGTCGACCCTCGAGGCTCCCGACCTCGCGGACCTCGGCCGCTTCCTCGTCGCGCTCGGCGACCCGATCCGGCAGGGGATCGTGGTGGCCCTCTCGCGCGAGCGGCTGAACGTCGGGCAGCTCGCCGGGCGCTTTCCGCTCTCGCGCCCCGCGATGTCGCATCATCTGAAGGTACTGGCCGACGCCGGGCTCCTCGTCCGCGAGCGGCAGGGGCGCGAGCGCGTCTACCGGCTCGACGTCAAGCGCTGCCGGAGCGCCGTCGGCCGCCTGCGAAAGTTCGTCCTCGACTGCTGCGCCGGCTCGGCCTGTTGCTGACCGGCGCCAACAACGGAGGTGACAGCATGGCCCAGAACACGTTCCACATCGCGCTCCACGTGAAGGACCTCGACGCCGCGATCGCCCGCTACCGCAAGCTCCTCGGCATCGAGCCGGCCAAGGTTCGCCACGACTACGCCAAGTTCGAGCTCGCCGACCCCCCGGTCATCCTCTCGCTCAACCCCGGCGGCCAGCCGGGCACCGTCGCCCACCTGGGCATCCGCTACCCGGGCACGGCCGACGTCGCCACCGAGATGGTGCGCGTCAAGGCCGAGGGCGTCGAGGTCCTCCAGCAGACGGGGACCACCTGCTGCTACGCCAAGGCCGACAAGTTCTGGGCGCTCGACGCCGACGGCATGCGCTGGGAGATGTACGCGGTCACGGCCGACGCCGACGCGGAGACGGCCGCCGATTCGGACGTCCAGGCGCTCGCCGCGCGCTAGCCCACCAGCCCGCGCAGCTCGGGGTGCCGCGCGAGATACCGGCGGGTGTACGGGCAGGTCGGCACCACGCGGAGGCCCTCGGCCCGCGCGTGCTCGAGCGCGGCCCGGGTGAGCTCGGCGGCGAGGTTCCGGCCGCGGAGCGCGGGCGGGGTGTAGGTGTGCAGCAGGTCGAGGACGTCGCCGCGGCGCTCGTAGACGAGGAACGCCTCCGCGTCGCCGACGCGGATCGAGAACCGTCCGGGACGGTGCTCCACCCAGCGCGCGACGTGCTCCGCCACGTAGTAGGCGTGGATCGTGCCGAGGAAGCGCCCGACGTCCCGCTCGATCGCGGCCTTGCCCTCGGCCGAGAGGTAGAGCCGCCGCTCGAGGTCTTCCGGGGACGCGAAGTGGATCTCGGCGAAGCCGTCGTACGGCGGCGCGTCGACCCCGAGGCGCTCCTCGACGACGCTCGTCACGTAGCGGCTCATGCCGTGGTGTTCGAGCGCGAGCGGCACGTGGCGCTCGAGCCAGTGGCGGAGGAAGTCCTCTCGCGTCTGCCCCGGGGCGCGGCCGAGCGCGACCAGGAGCTTCACGCCCGGCGTCGGGCCGAGGGAGGGGGGCTCGGCGGGCGCGCGCTGGACGTGCTCGGTGGTCGCGTAGGCGTCGGCGCGGCCGAGGAAGCCGGCCACGTCGCCGGCGATCGCCCGCTCGCCCCCGGGCGAGTCGTAGAGGCGCTCGCGGTAGTCGGCGAGCGAGTCGAACCAGAGCGTGCCGATCGAGTCGAGCGGGGGCGCGGGCCCTCGCGTGCCTTCGACGACGTTCACGACGTAGCGCCTGAGCGTCGGATGGTGGGCGAGCGCGAGCGGCACGTGCCCGCCGAGCAGCCGCTCGACGTACTCGTCGTGCGTGAGATCCCCGCGGCGCCGGCACAGGAAGAAGAGCTTCGTCATGCTGCCGGATGCGCCTGGAAGAAGCGCCAGATGCGCTCGGTTGCGTCAACCGGCCAGCGGTGCGCCTGCGGGCCCTCGCAGTAGACGAGGTCCGCGGCGCAGCCGGTGTAGTGCTCGCAGTCCCCGTCGGCCGCCGCGGTGGCGCAATGGTCGGCCCGTGCCCACCAGGCGCGCGCGGCGGCGATCAGCGCGGCCGGCACGACGCGGTCGGCGCGGCCGTAGAGGATGAGCACCGGCATGGGCCGCGCCGGCACGCAGGAGCCGAGGTCGAGGGCGCCCGCGACGGGGGCGATCGCCGCGAGCCGCTCGGCCAGCGCGCAGCCGAGCAGGTTCGCGAAGAAGCCACCGTTCGACATGCCGGTCGCGAAGATGCGCCGCCGATCGACGCACCGCTCCCGCTCGAGGCGGTCGAGGACGGCGCGCACGAAGTCGACGTCGTGCGTCTCGGCGGGCCGCATGTCCCAGCCCCGGCCGGTCGTGCCGAGCAGCGCCACACCGTCGTGGCCCTCGGGGTGAACGGCGATGAAGCCGTCGCGCCGCGCGAGCTGCCCCCAGCCCGTCCACCAGCGCAGCCCGCGCGCGCTGGCGCGAAAACCATGGAAAGCGAGCACGACCGGCACCGGTCCGCCCGCAGCGGGCGCGTCGAGCAGGTAGCCGCGCTCCTCGCCTCCTGCCGCGAGGGTCCGGCGAACGCCGCGCACGGTCCCGAGTCGCCGCCCGCTACAGCCGGCACTGGGCGCTGGCGCCACCTCCTTCGCCACCGCCAGCGCCGCCCGTTCCGCCTCCGACGGCGGCAGCCCGCGCCCGCACGCCGCCGAGGCAAGGACGACCGCCACGAGCCGCCAGGAGCGGCGCGCCGCGAACACGCGCCTACCTCGCCGTCGCCCGCTGCTCGGGCACGAGCGCGACGTACTGCTCGGTGGTGCGCTGCAGGCGATCGCTCAGCACGCGCGTCAGGTTCAGGAAGACCTTGGACGCGATGCGCGGGTAGCGGAGCTGGATGCGGCGGAGGAAGCGCTCGTCCACGGCAAGCACTTCGAGGTCGCCCGCCGCGACGACGTCGGCGCTCCGCTCGGTGTGGCGCACGAGCCCCATCTCGCCGAACACGTCGCCGCGCCGGTGCTCGGCCACCCGCCGCCGCTCCTGGCCGTCGCCCGCCCAGACCTCGGCGCGCCCGCGGATGATCACGTACATCTCGTCGCCCAGCTCGCCGCGGCGCACGACCATCTCGCCGGGCGCGAAGCGCTTGAGCTCGCCCATCAGGACGACGATGCGCGCCTGCCCGGGCCGGAGTCCCGCGAAGAGCGGGATCGTCCGCGCCGGCTCCTGGCCGAGCTTCACCCCGACGAGGTCCCAGAGCGTGATCACCTTGGTGGTGGCGAGCAGCGCCGGTAGGAGCACGAGGTTCGCCCCGAGCGAGGCGGCCATGGTGAAGCCGGTCAGGATGCCGAAGTTCTGGATCGGCACGAAGCTCGAGAATCCAAAGGTGAGGAAGCCCAAGAAGAGCGCCACGGTCGTGTACACGATCGGCACGCCGACCGTGCGCACCGTGCGCACCAGCGCCGCCACCTGATCGGTCTCCCCCCGCAGCTCGAGGTTCAGCCGCGCCATGTAGTGGATGGTGGAGTCGACCGCGATGCCGAGCGCGATCGCCGCGATCAGGCTCGTGCCGAGGTTCAGCAGGATCCCGAGCCAGCCCATCGTGCCGAAGAACAGCACGATGGGCACGACGTTCGGCAGGATCGCGAAGAAGCCGATCCGCACCGACAGGAACATGAGAGCCAGGACGACGAAGATGATGCCGAGCGCGAGCGAGAGGCTCTTGATCTGCCCGGCCACGATGTCCGACTCCGTGCCCGAGAGCAGCACGAGGTTGCCGGTCAGGTGGACGCGCAGCTCGGCCGGGAAGTGCGCGCCGATCCAGGAGCGGATGCGCGCGAGCGTCTCCTCGATGCGGCGCGAGCCGGAGAGGTTCGTGCGCACGAGGATGTTGGTCTCGCCGAAGTCCTCGGTCACGACGCTCTTGAAGGTGGCCGGGCTGGTCGCGATCATGCTGAGCACGGGCTCGAGGTTCTTCGGCTCCTCGAGGAACGACCTCGGCTTCGGCGCCGGGACGATGTTGCCCTCCTCGTCGATCACGAGGTCGCCCGCGCCGCTCCGGTTGAGCCCGCTCTCGAGCAGCTCCATGTAGTCGACGAGCGAGACCGACGAGGTGATCCCGGGTAGCCCGGCGAGGAACCTCTGCAGGTCCTTGATCTCCCTGAGGACCTCCCAGCGCTTGAGGAAGCCCGGGCTCGGCCCCTCGATGACGATGTAGAAGGGGTTGCTGCCGACGATCTCGCGGTTGATCGTCTCGGTGTCCGTCCGGACCTCCGACTTCTCGTCGAAGTAGTAGAGGAAGTCGGAGTCGACGCGGATCGCGAGCGCCCCGAGCAAGCCGACGACGCAGAGGACCGCGGCGCCCGCGAGGATCTTGGCGCGCGAGGCGTACGCGTGCTGGCCGAGCCGCGTGAGCGCCCGGGACAGCCGCGGCGAGATCTTCCCGGAGCGGGCGGTCCGCGGCTCGGTGCCGAGGAGCTCGAGCGCCGCGGGGAGAAAGCCGAGCGAGGTGCAGGTGAGGCACGCGACGCCCACCACGGCGAAGAGCCCGAGGTCGCGGATCGCCGTGATCCGGTTCACCCCGAGCGACCCGAAGCCGATCGCGGTCACCACCGCCGAGATGAGAAGCGGGAGCCAGACGCGCAGGAAGGCGCGCACGACCAGCTCCTCGCGCGGCGCCCGGAGGTCCACCTGCTCGTAGTAGCGGGCCATCACGTGGATGGCGTACGAGCTGCCGACGACCAAGAGCAGCGGGGGCAGGACGAACGTGCCGAGCGTGAGCGCCTTGCCGTCGAGCACGAGGGCGCCGAGCGTCCACACCAGCGCCATCACGACCGACACGACCGGCAGGACGACGCCGCGCACCGTCCAGAACGAGAGCCAGAGGACGGCGAGGATGACGAGCAGCGCGATCGGCGTGAAGCGGAAGAGGTCGCGGCGCATGAGCTCGACCGCGGCCTGCTTCACGTGCGCCGCCCCGGTATAGAAGAACCGCTCGGGCCCGCTCTCGCCCGCCAGCACGTCGCGGATCTGGTCGTCGATGCCGAGATCGAGGTACTCGGCGTCGGTCAGGTTCCGGAAGAAGACGTTGATCGCCGCGCCCTTGAAGTCGTCGGCGACGAGGTTCTTGCCGTAGAGCGGAGTGCTCCGGAGCTTCTGCTTGAGCTCCTGGACCTCGACGCTCGAGGGCGGGATGCTCGGCAGCAGACGGGGCGGCTTGAAGACGTCCTCGGCCGGGTCGACCGCGTTGGCGATGCTGAGCACGCGCTCGACGCCGGAGATGCGGCCGAGCGCGTCGGTGACGCGCGCGATCTTGCCGATCGTCGCCGGGGCGAAGATGTCGTCGGCCCGGACGCCGACCACGCCGACGTCGTCGCTGCCGAAGGTGGCGCGCACCCGCGTGTAGTACTCGACCTCGGGGTCGCCCGCGGGCAGCACGCTCTCGAGCGAGCTCTCGATGCGGATGCGGAGCGCGAAGACCCCGAGCACCGCGGTGACGAGCAGGTTCGCCGCTACGAAGACGACCGGGTAGCGGACGAGCCACCGCGCGAAGCGGGCCATGCCGACCGGGCTAGAAGGTTCCCTCGACCCCGGCGGTGGGGATGACCGTGTCATTGCGGAGCCCGTCGTCGTTCAGGGCGAAGATGCCGTTGGCGAACACCATGATCTGGCGCCAGACGACGGCGCGCGCGCCGAACGAGAGGTCGAAGAAGTCCTTGCGGTCGAAGCGGACGCCGAGCAGCGGCCGCTCCTGCACACCGGCCGCCGTCAGGTGCCGGAAGTTCGTGTCGCTCGCCGCGGCGCTCTCCTTGAACTGGCTGCGGCCGAGGAAGGCGAGCGACACGCCGACGCGCTTGGTGACGTCGACGTCGGCGCCGAGCCCGTAGCGGGCCTGGCTGCGCTCGACGCCGTCGGTGCGCAGGTCGACGCCCAGGTTGGCGTGCGGCTCGACCCGCGACCAGAGGAAAGTCGACAGGTAGAGGAACGGCGAAGCCTCGAAGTCGCCGGTGCCCTGGAAGTCGTTCTCGTTGCCCGACGGCAGGCGGAGCTGGAGACCTGCGGCCGAACGGACGCCACCCTGCAACTCGGGCAGCTGGTACTTGCCGCGCAGCAGGATGTCGCCCACGCCGACCGCGTTGCCCCGGGTGGTGCCGGTGCGCGGCGGCTCGGGGGCGGGGCTGAAACCCTGCTGGCCGGGCAGCTGCTCCGCGCGCACCTGGCTCTCGACGCCCACGCGGAAATCCGTGTCGATGACGGGGACGAGCAGGTTGACGTCCAGGTTGTCGAGCATGCCGTAGGTGAGGCTGAGCGAGCCGATGTTGCTGTGAATCTTGAGGCCGTAGCGCAGCCGGTTGGCGGTCGACCGGAGCAGGTTGCCGGCGGAGTCGAACTCCTGGATGACGATCCGGTCGGGTGCCTCCAGCCGCTTGATGCTGCGGCCGTCGAACTCGTCGAACTGGACGTACTGGTAGCTGACGTTGATGTTGAGCTTGCCCCGCCCGAGCGTATCCGGTCGCTCGAGGAAGATCGGACCGAGGGTCTCCGACG
Source organism: Deltaproteobacteria bacterium (assembly GCA_005888095.1). Taxonomy (GTDB): domain Bacteria; phylum Desulfobacterota; class Binatia; order DP-6; family DP-6; genus DP-3. Next base: position 24,174 of record VBKF01000089.1, read on the forward strand.
TGCGCTCGAAGATCTCGAGCTGCGCGTTGTAGCGGTACGTGTAGCCCGCGGAGGCCGAGATGATCGGCAGGTTGCGGGCCGCCGTATCGGCGATGTTGTCGGCGAGGGCGTCGAAGGCGGAGCCTCCGCTGATGCCGACGGTCAGCGAGCTGGCGCGGAGGCGATCGCGGAGCGACGCCGCCGGCGCCGAGCAAGGGATGAGAACGAGGCACACCAGCAGTCGCGCGGCTCTCACGGCACCTCCTCCATTCGGCCGGGCCTCCCGGCCGGACTCCGGAGCGGCTCAGCGCGCGAACGACGCCCTGCCCTTCTGGAGTCGCTTGAGCCCGGCTTTAGGTGTTTTCGCGCCGCGTAGCAAGAGACGCCGCCCATCGCGAAGCAGCGGTCCGGACCCCCGAGGGGCTGCTTCGCGCCGGGACCCGGATGCGGTAGAAGGGGCGCGCGATGCGGGTCCTGCGGTTGGCCGTCCCGATCCCCGCGCTGGTCTTCGCGGCCGTCGCCGCGGCCGCCCTCTCCCCGGAGCTCGAGCGCTCGCTCAAGGAGAGCAAGTACGTCTACGTGCAGAGCGAGCGGAAGTCGGGCGCCCTCGGGAAGCCCGCGGAGATCTGGTTCTTCTACGACGCGGGCACCGTCTACGTCGCCTCCCCGCCCACCGCCTGGCGCGTGCGGCGCATCAAGGCGGGGCGGCGAAAGGCGCGCATCGCGGTCGGCAAGCCGGACGGGCCCTCGTTCGCGGCCACCGGTCGGACGCTCCACGACCCCGCGCTCGAGGACCGGCTCATGGCCGCCTACGGCCGCAAGTACCCCGACGGCTGGGCGCGCTTCGAGGAGAAGTTCCGCGCGGGCTTCAAGGACGGAAGCCGAATCCTCATCGCGTACACGCCGGCCGACTGAGGCGGCGCATGTTCGACGCGAAGGAGCTGCGCCGGGTGATGGGCCTCTTTGCCACCGGCGTGACCGTCATCACCACCCGCGACAGCAGCGGCCGGCTCTACGGGCTCACCGCCAACGCGGTCACGTCGCTCTCCCTGGTCCCACCGCTTCTCCTCGTCTGCGTCGACAAGAAGGCCGAGAGCCACCCGCACTTCCTCGATTCGAAATGCTTCATCGTGAACATCCTGTCCGAGGACCAGGAAGCGCTCTCGGCGCGCTTCGCCCAGTCCGGCGGCGACAAGTTCACGGGCGTCCCCTACCACCTCGGTCGGCTGGGCACGCCGGTGCTCGACGGGACGCTCGGCCACGTCGAGTGTCGCATCGTCGGGACGCACGAGGGGGGAGATCACGTGATCCACGTCGGCGCCGTCGAGCACGCCGAGTTCCGCGGTGGCCCGCCCCTCGTGTTCTTCCAGGGAAAGTACCGCCGGCTGAAGGAGGGATGAGCCGGACGGCACCGGGGTGCTTGCGCCGCGCGAGTCACTCCGGCTAAGGGGCCCGTACGAGGTGCCCGCCATGCGCCACATGATCCGGATGACCGCGCTCGGCCTCGCGCTCGCCGCGCCGGCATGGGCTCAGACCGCCGTCGAGCTGAAGAAGGAGCTCCTGCCGAAGATCAAGAAGGCCCAGGCCGAGGGCAAGGACCTGGGCCAGGCCGCCAAGGAGTACGAGGAGGGCGACAAGGCATTGAAGGACGGGCTCCAGGAGGAGGCCGTCGACCACTTCAAGAAGGCCAAGGCGGCCATGCCCGCCGACGCGAAGTAGCCGCGTGCACCTCGGCATCCTCATGTTCGTGACCGAGCGGGCGCTCCCGGTCACGGATCTGGCGCGCGCCTGCGAGGCGCGAGGCGTCGAGTCGCTCTGGGTGCCCGAGCATCCGATCGTCCCCGCGCAGTACGAGACGCGCTACCCGCTCGCGGAGGACGGGAAGATGCCGCGGCCCTACACCGAGCTGCCCGACTGCTTCGCCACGCTCGCCGCGGCCGCCGCGGTCACGCAAGAGCTGCGGGTGGCGACCGGCATCTGCCTCGTCCCGGAGCGCGACCCGCTGCACACCGCGCTCCAGGTCGCCACGCTCGACCTGCTCTCCGGCGGCCGCTTCCTCTTCGGCGTCGGCGCCGGCTGGCTGCGCGAGGAGATGCAGCTCTTCGCGCCCCACTTCCCGCATCGATTCGCGTTCCTGCGCGAGGCGATCGCGGCCATGCGCAAGCTCTGGACCGAGGAGCGCCCGTCCTTCGAGGGCCGCTGGGTGCGGTTCCCGCCCGTCGTCTGCCGGCCGAAGCCCGTGCAGAAGCCCCATCCGCCCGTCATCCTCGGCGGCATGGGGCCGAACGCCCGCAAGCGGGTCGCGGCCTGGGGCGACGGCTGGCTCCCCATCGGCCTCCCACCCGACGACGTGGCCGAGGCACGGCGCGAGATCAGCCGGCGCGCACTCGAGCACGACCGCGACCCGGAGGCGATCTCGCTCACCGTGATGATCGGCGCCCCGCCCGGCCTCGAGACGCCGAGCCTCGAGACGATCCCCGATCGCGACACGCTCGCCCGCTACCGGGACGCAGGCGCCGACCGCGTCGTCGTCTCGCTCCCCACCCTCGGCGCCGACGACGCCTACCGCCACCTCGACCGCCTCGCCTCCGCCGCGCCGTAGCACGGCGCACACAGCCACGCGCACGGCCGTCGCGCTGCTCAGCGCCGGCGGGCGGCGGTCTTTCGGGCCGCGCGCGGGGCGGCGCCGGTCTTCTTGATGATCTTCATCGCCTCGGCGGCCGCCGCATCGTTCTCCAGACCCAGAACCGCCGCGAACCGGCGCCCGATCACCTGCGCCATGACGAACGCGATATTGATGCCGGCGTCGGCGAGCGCACGGGCCATCTGGGCGCCCCAGCCGGGCCGGTTGTCGCCCTCGACGAGCAGGCACGGGATGTCCGACGCGGCGAGCCCGCCCTGCCCGGCCGCCGCCGTCACCCGTCGTCCGCCGACGGGGTAGAGCTCGACCGCGGAGCGCTCGGGGGTGGTGGGGAAGCGATAGCCCATCACGACCCGGAGGTCGGCGCCGGCGGCGGCGAGCGGTTCGAGTACGCGGGCCAGCACGCCGGGCTGGTTCTCCACGTCGGCACGCCAGAGGGTGATGCGCTTCACGCTGAGCGGCATGGCCACCTCCTTCGGGGGTGAGATCACACCCCTTACCTCACCTGGACGACTCGCGGGAAGGCGGGGTCGCTGCCGCGGCGCGTTCGCCAGGGCGGACGCGGGCGTGCAGCACACGGCGCTGCCTGCGGACGCGACGCGCCGAGGCGGAGCGCCGCTGCAGAGTGGCCCTGCGCACGTGCGGCGAGCGACTCTGACGGAGCGACGCGCGCGTGACGGGCCGCGTGCTGCGACGCCCCGCCGGGCGTCACGGCGCCCTTGGGCACCGGCGTTGCTAAGTCCGGCGTGCGACGTTTTCGAGCCGAGCAGCGCGGGGCAACCCTCCTGGAAGTCCTCATATCAACGGCGGTGTTTGCCATCGTGCTCGGTATGGCGGTCCCGAATCTGCGCGCCATGTCGGCCCCGTGGGCGCTCTCCGGCGCGACCACCCAGATCGTCGCGGACCTCCAGGTGGCGCGCCAGCGGGCGATCGCCCGCAATGCCCGCTACCGCATCACGTTCACGGCGCCGCGCAGCTACGTGCTCGAGATCGAGACGTCGCCCAACACCTTCGTCGCCGACACGGCGGTGCAGAAGCTACCCGCCGCGGCGACCCTCGGCACGGTGAATCCGGGCATGCCGATCTTCGACACGCGGGGCATGCTCGGTGCCACGGTAACTCTTTCGGTGACGGTTCCGAACGCCGGAACCCGGACGGTGACCATCAATGTACTCGGGAAGACGACCGTCAGCTGATCGCCGACGGCGGGCGCGCTCGCGCGGATTCTCGCTCCTCGACGCGCTCGCGGGCCTCACGTTCATCGCGGTGAGCCTCCTCGGGCTCTCCGCGGCGTCGGTGTCTCTCACCCGCAACTCCAAGGGCGCCGACTCGACCAGCGCGGGCACTGCGCTCGCGCAGCAGAAGCTCGAGCAGCTGCGCAGCATGCCGCTCGGCGCCACCGAGCTGAAGCCCGGTATCTACTACGACCCAGCGAACAAGCTGAAGGCCGACGGGACGTCTGGCGGCATCTTCGACCGCAGCTGGACCGTGTCGCTGAACGACACCCCGCGGGTGGGGCTGAGAACCGTCACGGTGACGGTCGCGTGGACCGACTCGCGGTCCCACTCCACCCAGGTCGCCAGCTACGTGCGCTGCAGCACGATCCCCTGCTCATGACGCCCTCCCGCCGTCCCCGGAGCCCGGGCTTCTCGACCGCCGAGGTCCTCGTCGGCATGACGCTGTCGCTGCTGGCCGTCGGCACGCTCTACTCCTTCTTGCAGGCTCAGCAGAAGGCGCACGCCACGCAGCGCACGTACTCGCAGAGCCAGACCGTCACCCGCACGGCGATCGACCTGATGACGCGCGAGCTCCGCATGGCGACCTTCGACCCAACGATACCCGGCGCGCTCACGACCTCGCAGCCGCCCAACTGCCCCGGCGTCAAGCAGGGCCTCGTCGAGGCCACGCCGAGCAAGATCCACTTCAAGCAGGACCTGGACGGCGACGGCCTGCTCACGGGGTCGAGCGAGGACATGGTCTACGACGTGCTCGGCAGCCAGATCCGCCGCACCGACGGCGCCGCGCTGCCCATCCCGATCGTCGACTACATCCCCGCCGGCGGCCTCAACTTCCGCTACTTCGACGGCTCGAACCCACCGAACGAGCTGGTTCCGGCCGGCACGCCGCCGCACCTCACCCCGGAGCAGCGCGACTGCGTCACCAAGGTGCGCGTCACGGTCCGGGCGAACCTTCCGAACCCGAACCCGCGCCTGACGACACCCGTCACCTCGGTCGCCGAGTCGGAGATCGCCATCCGCAACCGCTCGCTCGCCAACTTCTAGCCTGGGGGGAGAATCCGCGATGTCACGCAAGCCGAAGAGAGCGGATCGGGGCATGGTCCTCGTCATGGCGCTCTTCACCATGGCGGTACTTCTCGCCGCCGCCACCGGGGCGCTCCTCGTCGGCAGCTCCGACATCCGCGCCACGCGGAACTACCGGGGCGCGGCGCAGGTCCACTTCGCGGCCGAGTCGGGCATCCTCGACGCGATGCAGACCGTGAACGGTCCCGGCGTCGTCAACCTACAGAACGAGGTCGTGAACCAGTGGACGGCCCTCTGGGGCACGAGCGCCCGGAACTTCGGGCCGTTCAGCGGCTTCACGTACACCGTGGCCGTCTACTCCGGTGCGAACCCGGCCAACGACGGCCGCTTCGTCGCCACGGCCAACGGCATCGAGGGCGTGAAGAACGTCGTGGTCGCCAACCTGACCCGCTCGAACATCCCGTCCACGGCGCCGGGGGCGATCTACCTCGTGAACGACTCGCAGACCAACGCCACGTTCAACGGCGATGCCTTCACGGTGGACGGCAACGACCACAAGTACACGGGCGGCATGGGGACCGCCCCGCCCGTCCCCGGCATCTCGACCCGCAACGCCACGAACACGCAGGAGACGCTCAACAGCCTCGCCGCCCAGCAGAAGGACGACGTCACCGGTCTGGGCTACTCGATGGGTCCGCCCGTCGTCCCGAGCGTCATGACGTCGCCGGCGGCGCCGAGCAGCACCCAGCTGGACCGGATCATCACCGACATCCTCGGCCGCCGGGGCGACCCGCCCAATCCGCCCGATGACAACACCAAGAACATCAACGGCATCCAGACCTACGGCACGCCCGCCAACCCGCAGATCACGCACCTGAGCAACACGACCGGTGTGATCCTGAACGGCAACGCCACGGGCGCCGGGATCCTGGTCGTCGAGGGCGACCTCACCATCAAGGGAGACTTCAACTTCGTCGGCCTCATACTGGTGCGCGGCCAGACGAGGGTCGACACCGACATCAGTGGCAACGCCACCATCTTCGGGTCGCTCTGGACGGAGGACCTGAACCTCATCGTCGGCGGCAGCGCGATCATCGACTACAGCTCAGACGCGCTCGCGCTCGCCAACCTGGTGGGGGGAGGCGGTGCGCTGCCCGCACCGGTGAGGGTCACCTCCCTCGTCGACTGCGGCGACGTCCCGGCCGGCGCCGCCGGCTGCCCGTAGCGGTGCGCCCGCTCAGGGCGCCTGGCGCTCGAGCTCCTGCATGACCGCGCGGCGCTTCTCCTGCGCGTGGCGGAACTCCCGACCGAGACGCTCGACCGGCTCGCCCCGGTTCTGCGCCTCGAAGCGCTCCTGCTGCACGCGCAGCAGGTGGCGCTCGACGTGGCGCTTGCGGGCTTCGAGCTCCTCGCGCGACGCCTGATGCCTGGGGGCGGCGGGCGCGACGCGCTTGACGGCCGAGGGCGCGCCGCCGCCTTCCTCCCGCTGCACGTGCCGGATGCGCGCCCGCGGCACGCTCAGCTCCACCCCGTCGCGCATGAGGTGCATGCGGTCGCCGTCCTCCCAGTAGCTGTCGACCGTCATGTGGTCGCCGTTTCCGAAGTCGACGAGGTAGGCTGCGGATGCCGGGGCACCCGACAGCGTCAGCAGGGCTGCGGCAATCGTGAGGCGCATGTTTGCACTCGTGTGCAATCGACATGCCCGCTGGGAAATCGGGCACCTGCGGTCGAGATTCGGGGGCCTCGGACGTCAGCCGCGTGACCTCGTGACGCGAAAACGCCGCTGGCTGGGGCCGCCACGGGCAGAAATTTCCGCTCGCGGGCCGGCACGAAGGTTGCGATGGTGAACGCACGGAGGATCGAGGAGGCGAGGCGGTGTATCGGACCGGCGACTATGTCTACCCCGCAGACCTGCCCCGGCGCGTGCTCTGCCGCGTCGCGACCGCGGACAGCGCCGTGACCCCGGCCGGGGAATTCCAGATCCTCACCCTCGAGCCGCTCGAAGGACCGTGGCAGTCGCGGCTCGGCGGGCGGCTCGTCCGCTTCGACGAGGCCGTGCTGCCCGCACCCGCCGACGACAGGCGCGCATCCGAGCCCGGGCGCTGAGGCGCGGGGGCGGCCACCACGTCAAGGACGACGACGGTTCTCACAAGACATCATGCCGGCTTTCCGTCAACTGCCGCTAACCCGCGCCCAACGGCCACTTGAGCAGCTTTGATGGTGGGGAAAATCGCAATTGACTCGGCCGGGCCCCCCCCGGTACATTCCGCCCCCCCGACCCCCGGGAGGGGCCGGAAGAGGAGCAACGGCGAAGGCGATCCCCCATGCGAATGATGCTTCCTGCCTGCCGCGACCGGCGCACCGTCGACGGTTTGCTCACCCGCTTCTTCCGCGAGTATCGGCTCGGGGACTTCCGCCGCGCCATCGGCAGGGTGGCCCGGTTCTACGGGCTCAGGCCGCCCCGGGTGGCCTGGTTCGAGTACCTGGACTGGGGGAGAACGGCCGGCAGGACCTACGAAAACGGGGCCGTCCACCTGGTCCACCCCGAGAACTGGAAGAACGGGCGCAAATACAACTCGGAGCGGCAGTGGATCCACACCGTCTACCACGAGATGGGCCACTACATGCTCTGGGCTGACGCGGAGCGTAAGGCCGACAACTTCGCCTACCGGTTTGTGCGCGGGGTGTCGTCCAACGGCCGCGACGCCGACGGCACGGCCCACCAGCCGCTTGCGGCAAGTCGGGCCCGCCGCAAGCGCCCGGGGCTCACCCGGCGACGTCTTCGCCGCCGTCCACGCCGATCACATTCCCGCTGATCCAGCGGGCCCCCGGGAGCGCGAGCGCTGCGATCGCGCCCGCCACGTCCTCCGGGACGGTCAGGCGCCCGCCGGGGTTGCGCCGCAGCGCCTCCTGGAACATGAACTCCGCGGCCGGGATCTTGCGCGCGGCCGGGGTGTCGGTGACCCCGGCGCGGACCGCGTTGACCGCGATACCGGCCCGGCCGAGCTCGAGGGCGAGCTGGCGGACGTGCGACTCGAGCGCCGCCTTGGCGGCCGACACCGCGCCGTAGAACGGCATCACCCGGGCGCCGCCCGCACTCGTCATCGCGAATATGCGGCTTCCCTCGCCGAGCAGGCCCCGCGAGTGGAGGTCCTGCACCCAGTACACCAGGCTGTGCGCCATGACGTCGAGCGTCATCTCGAGCTGCGCCTTGGTGGTCTGCTGGCCGGGCGCGTCGGAGACGAGCGGCTTGAGGGTACCGAAGGCGAGCGAATGCATGACGACCCGCAGCCCCTTGCCCCCCGCGAGCTCGCGGGCTCGATCGCAGACGTGCGCCCGCTTCTCCTCGTCGGCGGCGTTGACGTTGAAGAAATGGGCGGGGGAGCCGGCCGCCCGGACGTCGTTCGCGACGGCCTCGGCGAGGGGCAGCGTCGCCTTGCGGTCGAGGTGGACACCGAGGATGCCCATGCCCAGGCGGCCGAGCTCCCGCGCCGTCGCGGCGCCAAAGCCGCTGGACGCGCCGAGGATGAGGCCCCACTCCCCGTCGAACGGCCGCCAGGCGTCCATGGCGGGGCCCCATATCGGAAGCTTGTCGGGGCGGCAACGCTCCGCTAGGTTCGGCGCGTGGGCGGCAAAGGCGACCGGCCGACGGTCGAGAATCGCTGGTGGGTCGACCAGGGCAAGGATGCGGCTGGTCGACCGATCGAGCGCCCGCCGGCGCAGTTCGGCGGACGGTTCTTCCGGACCGGCGAAGGCTTCGAGCAGGAGCGGGCGCAGCGCCGGCTCACCGACTCGAACCTGAAGTGGCTCGAGGAGGCCAACCCGCCTGTCGACGGCTGGGCGGTCGTTCACATGTTCCCCGGCGACCAGTTTCCCGTCCCTCGGTTCGAGAAGATCAAGGCCTCCCTCCGGCTCCCGTCCGGCGGCCGCGGCGTCCTCATCGACTCCGGCAACTCGGTGCGCGCCATCATGACCGGCCTGCCGGCAGGTGAGCGCCTGGTGGAGGTCCGGCTGGCGGACGAGTCGTCCTTCGACGCCTGGGTGCGGGGCGAGTGGGTCCGCGAGGCCCTCTTTCCGAGCTTCGCCGAGGCGCTCCGCGGGCTGCCGGCGCTGATCCGGGAGTACCTCGAGACGGACCGCGCGGCGACCTTCCTCTGACCCCGAGGGGTGCCCTTTACGGGGTCGCCGCGGGTAGGCTATGGACCGCGGCTGACAACAAGGGGGTTGCCCGTGGCCACCACCGAGGACGAGCTAGCGAAAAAGCAGGTACAGGAAGCGGTCTGGACGTGGTCCGGCCGGGTCATCGTGCTCGCGGTCGTGTTCGGCTTCGGCTTCTTCGCGGCCTGGATACTCTGGGGCGTGGGCCTGAGCGGCGCGCCCGCCCTGCGCGTCCGCGTGGCGGAGCAGGACGCCCAGCTCCTCGAGCGCAAGAACCGTCAGGTCGACATCGAGGGCAAGCTCACCGTGTGCCAGGGCCGGCTCGACGAGTGCAACCGCTCGCTGGCCGCGAAGTCGGCGGCGGCGCAGCAGCCGGCGGCGCCGTAGCGCGCAGGCCGCTTAGATCACGCCGGCGGTGCGCAGACGGTCGACTTGCGGCCGCTCCAGTCGCAGGAGGCCTTCGTAGACCTCCTCGTTGTGCTCGCCCAGCTCTGGTCCGAGGCGATGAACGGCGCCCGGCGTGTGTGACAGCTTCGCGACGACGCCGGGGACGACCACCGCGCCGAGCTTCGGGTGTGGCAGACGGACGACCATGTCGCGGGCGAGGAGCTGGGGATGCGCCACGAGCTCGTCGACGCCGTACACGGGTGCGCACGGCACGTTGGCCCGCTCGGGACCGAGCACCCGCATGACCTCGGCGACCGAGTGCTCCGCCACCCAGGCGCCGACCACGTCGTTCACCTCGGCACCGTGCTCGAGGCGGGCGGCAGCGCCGCGGAAGCGCGGGTCGTCGCCCAGCTCGGGCCGTCCGATCGCCGCCGCGAGGCGGCGGAAGATGCGATTGGTGGCGATCGCGATCACCACCCAGCCGTCGCGCGCCCGGTAGGCGTCGTAGGGAGCGGTCGCGAGATGGCGGTTCCCGACGCGCGCCGGCAGCCGCCCGGTCGCCGCGTGAATGGTGGGCCAGCTGTCGAGCAGCGAGAACATCGCGTCCTGGCTGGACACGTCGACCGGCTGCCCCGTGCCGGTGCGGCTGCGAGCCGCGAGCGCGGCGAGGATGCCGACCGCGCCGTAGAGGCCCGCGACGAAATCGCCGAGCGAGCCGCCGCCGCGCGTCGGCGGGCTCTCCGGAAAACCCGTGATCGACATGAAGCCGCCCGCCGCCTGCGCCACGATGTCGTAGGACGGCCGGGAGGACCACGGTCCCGTCTGCCCGAAGCCCGAAAGGCTCGCGACGATGAGCCGGGGGTGCTCGCGGCAGAGGTCGTCGGGCGCGAGCCCCCACGAGGCGAGCGTGCCGCCGGCGAAGTTCTCGGCCAGCACGTCGACGTGCGCGAGCAGCCGGCGCAGCAATCCCCGCCCCTCCTCCTGCCGGACGTCGAGGGTAATGCCTTTCTTGTTGCGGTTGAGCGCGAGGAAGGCCACCGGGACGCCGTCGGCCGTGGGATAGCCGTAGCGCCCCTCGTCGCCGCCCCGCGGCGCCTCCACCTTGATCACCTCGGCGCCGAGGTCGGCGAGGATCGCGGTGCAGAAGGGGCCGGCGAGGAAGCGCGTCAAGTCGAGGACCCGGACGCCGGCGAGCGCGGTCACAGGTACGGGACGAAGTTCTTGAGCGCCGAGAGCAGCGCCTCGAGGTCCGCATACTCCTGGAGGTCCGCGTAGAGCGCCGCCCACGTCGCCCGCACGCGGGCCGTGTCCTGCTCCTCGGCCGGGACGCCGAGCGCCCGCTCGAGCTGCTTCAGGAGCGGCTGGGTCTGGAGCTTCGTCTCGACGGGGATCTCCTCCGAGATCGCGATCAGCAGGCGGCTCCGCTCGATCAGCCGCCCGATGATGTACTCGTCGCTCCGCTCGACCATGCCGCTAGCCGGGCTTCTCCTGCTCTTTCAGCTGCCGCTTCCAGTCCAGCATGCGCGCCTTGGCGCTCTCGGCTTCCGCCTCCGCGATCATGCCCGCCGCCTGGTAGAACCGTGAAAGACTGGTGTGCGCGAGCGTGTCGTCGGGCACGAGCTCGACGAGGCGCTTGCCCGCCTCGATCGCCTGGTCGTGCTGCTTGAGCTCGCTGTAGGCCATGGCGAGGCCGTGCCAGGCGTCGGAGTAGCCCGGGTCGAGGGTGATCGCGGCCCGATAGGTCTCGACCGCCTCCTCGAGCTTGCCGTCCGCGAAGAGGTCGATCGCCCGGTCGTACAGCTCTTCCTTGCTCGCCATCCAACGATGCGTAGCGCATTCTCGCGGCTCGCGGCAAGCGCGTTGACACGCTCGGGAAGCGCCCGTACGCTCGCCGCGCGTGAGCAGCGCCGTTTCGTTGGAAGCCGGGCTCGCGGCGGCGATCGCGACGCGAGAGGCCCTCGACTTCGAGGCGTGGGCGCAGCGGATCTTCCGTCATCAGTTCGAGCGCAACGCGCCGTACCGTGCCTTCTGCGAGCGGCGCGGCGTCCGCCCGGAGACCGTGGCGCGCTGGGAAGACGTGCCCGCCGTTCCGGCGGCCGCCTTCCGTCGCGCCGAGCTCGCGTGCGGGCCGCCGGAGGCGATCTTCCGCACCAGCGGCACGACGGATGCGGAGTCGCGCGGCCGCCACCTCGTCCCGCATCTCGCCCTCTACCGCGCGAGCGCGCTCGGCGCGTTCGAGCGCTTCGTGCTGCCCGACGGCGCTCGTCTCGCCTGCCTCTTCCTCGTGCCGTCGCCCGCGCTGCGGCCCGACTCCTCGCTGGCGCGCATGTGCGCGTGGGTGGGCGAGGCGTTCGGCCGCGGCGTCGAGTGGCTCGTCGGTCGGGACGGGCTCGACGTCGAGCGGCTCCTCGCGTCCCTCGCGGACGCCGAGCGGCGGGGCGAGGCGGTGCTCGTCGGTGGCGTGACGTCGGCGTTCGTCCGGCTGTTCGACGCCTGCGCGGCGCGCCGGCTCGCGTTCCGGCTGGGCCCCGGCAGCCGCGTGATGGACACGGGTGGCACGAAGGGGCTCGGGCGCCCGCTTTCGCGCGCCGGCTTCCTGCGCACCTGCTGGACCATGCTCGGCGTCGCCGGCTACCACTGCGTCAACGAGTACGGCATGACCGAGCTCTGCTCGCAGCGCTACGAGAGCGCGCTGCGTGACCGCTTCGACGGGCGCGGGCTCGCACCGCGGCGGCTCCTGGCGCCCGCGTGGCTCAGGACGCGCGTCCTCGATCCCGACACGCTGGCGCCCGCCCGGCCGGGCGAGGTCGGCCTCCTCTGCCATCACGACCTGGCCAACGCCGGCTCGGTCTCGGTGGTCCTCACCGACGATCTCGGACGGACCGTCGGTGAAGACGGCATCGAGGTCACGGGCCGCGCGGCCGGCGCCGCGCGGCGCGGCTGCGGTCTGCTCCTCGCGGAGCTCGCCGGCTCGTGAGCGGCCCTTGCGATACGCCGGCCGAGCTCGCTGCGCTCGTCGCCGACGCGGTCCGCGCCCGCACCCGGCTCCGCGCCAGGGCGATCGGCGACACCGCCGAGGCGCTCGGCGCGGCCGCGGCGCGCTGGGGCACCGATGCCGAGCTGCTCCGCGACCTGCCGGCCGTGGCGCGCCTCTCGGCGCCGGTCGTCGCGGCGGCGGTGCGCATCGCGGCCGCCGCGCTCGACACGTCCGCCATGCTCGCCCTCGTCGAGCACGAGTTCGGTGCGGGGGCCGCCGGTCGCCCCGCGCCCGCGGGGCCTTCGCTGGTGGGCCACGTGCTCGCCGGGAACGTTCCCGCGCTCGGGCTCCCGGCCATCGCGCTCGGCTGCCTGGTGGGCGCGGCCGTGGTCGTCAAGTCGGGCCGGGACGACCCGCTCTCCGCGCCCGCTTTTCACCGCGCGCTCGCGGCCGTCGATCCGGCGCTCGCCGCGACGGTCGTGACGGCGTACTGGCCGGGCGGCGAACGCGCGTGGGAGGAGGCCGCCTTCGCGCGCGCCGACGTCGTCGTCGCGAGCGGCACGGACGAGACGGTGGCGGCGCTCGCGGGACGTCTCGGTGCGCGGCTCCTGGCCCACGGCGAGCGGGTGAGCGTGGCGGCGGTCAGCCGGGAGGGCCTCGGGCGCGACGAGCCGCTCGCCGAGCGCCTCGCGCTCGACGTCGCGCTCCACGACCAGCGCGGCTGTCTCTCGCCGTGCGCGGTGTACGTCGAGGCTGACGGGCGCCTTTCCCCGATGGCATTCGCCGAGCGGCTGGCCGCCGCGCTCGACACCGTGGCGCGGGCGCTGCCGCCGGGGCCGGCCACGATCGAGGAGCGGGCCGCCCGGCGCACGCTCGAGGGCGAAGCCGAGTGGGAGCCCCGCTGTCGCGTGCTCGGCGGGGCCGGCGGGCTCGTCGTCTACGACCCGCGGCCGGCGTTCCGCCCGATCGCGGGCCGGCGCGCGATCCGGCTCCATCCCCTGGACACGCTCGCCGCGCTGCCCGTGATGCTCCCGCGAGGCCGGGTCGAGTGCGTCGGGCTGGCGGCGTCGGGTCCCGAGACGGCGGCGCTGGTGCCGGCACTGCGCGCGCTCGGCGTCGCCCGCATCTGCCCCATCGGCCGCATGCAGCAGCCGACGCTCGCCTGGCCCCGCAGCCAGCGGCTGCCGCTCGGCTCGCTCCTCGGCCGCCCGGGCCCGAGCGCGCTCGAGGTCGAGGCGTGAGCGAGGATGACCTGCACGCGCTCTTCCTGCGCCACGTCTGCCAGACGTCGCCGGCGCCCCTCGGCATCACGGTGGCGCGCGCCTCGGGATCCACGGTGTGGGATGCCGCCGGCCGAGCCTACCTCGACCTGCTCGCCGGCATGGGAGTCGCGAACGTCGGTCACACCCATCCCGAGGTGGTGGCGGCGGTACGCGCGCAGGCCGAGCGCCACCTGCACGTGATGGTGTACGGTGAGTTCGTCGAGGAGGCGCAGGTCCGCCTCGCCGCACGGCTCGCCGGCCTCCTGCCGGACCCGCTCGAGGTCGCGTACTTCACGTCGAGCGGGGCCGAAGCGATCGAGGGCGCCCTCAAGACGGCGCGCAAGCACACCGGCCGCGCACGCCTCGTCGCCTTCGAGGGAGGCTTCCACGGCGACACGCTGGGCGCGCTCTCCGTCGGGGGGAACCCGCGCTACCGCGCGCCCTTCGAGCCACTGCTCGCCGACGTGGCCTTCCTCCCCTTCGACGACGAGGCCGCGCTCCCCGCCGTCGACGGCCGCACGGCCGCGGTGGTCGTCGAGCCGATCCAGGCCGAGGGGGGTGTGCGCATCCCCCGCCCGAGCTTCCTCGCCGCGCTGCGGCGCCGCTGCGACGAGACCGGTGCTCTCCTCGTGCTCGACGAGGTGGTGACGGGCTTCGGGCGCACCGGGAGGCTGTTCGCCTTCGAGCACTGGGGGATCGTTCCCGACCTCCTCGTCCTCGCCAAGGCGCTCGGCGGCGGCCTCCCGCTCGGCGCCTTCGTCGGCAGCGCGGCGGTCATGGCGACGCTCTCCCGCGACCCGCCGCTGGCGCACGTGACCACGTTCGGCGGCCACCCGCTCTCATGCGCCGGCGGCCGCGCGGCGCTCGAGGTCCTGCTGCGCGACGGGCTCGTGACGCGCGCCGCGACGCTCGGCGACCGGCTCCAAGCGGAGCTCGCCGCCCTCATCGGTCGCGGCGGACTGGTCGCCGTGCGCGGCCTTGGCCTCCTGCTGGGCCTCGAGTTCGGCACTCCGGAGGCCTCCGCCCGCTTCGCGCGCCGCGCGCTGGACGCGGGCCTGATCCTCAACTGGACCCTCCACCGCGACACCGTCGTCCGTCTCGCCCCGCCGCTCGTGCTGACCGACGACGAGGCCGAGCGCGCGACAAACGGCATCCGCGCGGCGCTCGGGTAGACGTCGATCCTGCCCCGCCTACGGGCAGGGATACGCCACCTGGTTGGCGCTCTCGATCTGGCCGAGGACGTTCGCCCCGAGCGCGTCGCGGTTCGGCCTGGACAGGCACGTCTGGGTGCAGATGCCCTTGGCGTCGAGCTTGTCCATCGCCGCGCGGTACTTCTCGAGCGCCGACCTGTGCTTGGCGGGGTCGGACTCCTCGCACACCTCTTCCTGGAATACCTTGCCCGCGAACCCGCTGTCCGCCTGCTTCTGGTGGCAAACGATCGCCGCAGCCGCCAGCTTGCCGAGCTCACGCCCGAGCGTGTCGGCACACTTGAGCTTCAGCTTGCCCGTGAGCCCGCTCGGGTCGATCGTTCCCGCGTCGTCGCCGCTCGGGTCGATGCTCGCGCTGCCGTCGCAGTAGACCTGCCCGTTGAGCGCATCGAGCGAGGCGGCGTTCGACTTGCCCGCAAACAGGGCCGTCTCCTGGGAGGACGCGAGCGCCAGCTGCTGCGAGGTGCAGAGGTTCTTGCCGCTCGGTCCGATCTTCGCGATCGCCGCCTCGAACTTCTCCTTGGCCGACTTGCCGCCGTTCGGCCCCTCCTCGCAGAGCTCCTCGTCGAAGGTCGTCACCTTCCCGTTGAGCGTGGCGAAGGCGGCGTCGGCCTGCTTCTGGTGACACTTGATCACCGCACGGATCGCCTTGCCGACGGCCTTGCCGATCGAGTCGCCGCACTTGAGGTGATTCTTCGTGTCGGGGACACATCCCGTGTCGTCGCCGCCGAACGGGACCCCCGACGTGGTGGTCGTCGTGGTCGCAGTCGTGGTCGTCGTGCTGCTCGTCGACGTCGTGGACGTGCTGGTCGTGCTGGTCGTCGTCGAGGTGGTGGTCGTGCTCGTGGTGGTGGTCGTCGTCGACGTCGTGGTGGTGGCGATCGTCGTGGTCGTCGTCGACGTGGTGGTGGCGACCGTGGTGGTCGTGGTGGCAACCGTGGTGGTCGTCGTGTTCGCGGTGGTCGTGGTCGTCGACAGAGTCGTCGTGCTCGTCAGGATCGTCGTGGTGGTCGTCGTGCGGATCGTCGTGGTCGTCGTGCGGATCGTCGTCGACGTGGTGGTGGTCGTGCAGCCCGTGATCGGCGTGTTCGTGCAGCCGCTGGTGGGC
This sequence comes from Deltaproteobacteria bacterium, assembly GCA_005888095.1. Classification (GTDB taxonomy): domain Bacteria; phylum Desulfobacterota; class Binatia; order DP-6; family DP-6; genus DP-3. Next base: position 40,155 of record VBKF01000089.1, read on the forward strand.
GAGCAGCTGTCGGTGGTGCACGCGTTTCCGTCGTTGCAGTTCGGCGCGCGGCAGGTGGCGTCGCAGCAGGCGTTCGGCGCGCCGCCGTTGTCGCAGGTCTCCGGGAACTCGACCGCGTGGTTGCCGCACACCGGACACGGCGTCAGGCATCCCGTCTGAGCCGGGGCGGTGCACGGCGGCAGGAAGGTCTCGTCGCTCGGAGCGAGGGGCGGCGAGAAGGTGCCGGTGGTCGGGGGGGTCGACCCGGTCGGCAGGATGAGGAAGTTCCGGCTCGCGGAGCTGCCGCCCGTGGTCTTGATCTGTGCGCCGCTGTCGACGACGAGTGCCTTCCTCGCCGTCAGCGTGTTGTGCGCCTGCTGATCCCCGGTCGTGTCGACGATGCCCGTCGAGGCGATGTGCACCGTGCACCCGTCGAGATCGGCGGTGCCGAACGCGTTCGGCAGCGTCGACCGGCCGATGGCGTGGGCCCTCCCGTTGAGCGTGAGATCGCCCGGCAGGTCGGGCGACCCGGAGACCAGCGTGATGGCGCCGCCCGAGCTGTTGGTGGCGCTCCCACCGTCCGCGTCGACGACCGCCGTGGACGTGACCGTGAGGTTCCGACCCGCCTCGAGGTCGGCGCATCCGGCGGAATTCGATCCCGTCGTCGAGACGTCGACGAGCGCATTGACGCTGATCGCGCCGTCCGCCAGCGCCGTCACCCCGCCGCCCGAGCCCGTGGTGGCGTTCGTCAACTGTCGCACCGCCGTGACCGCGGCGTTGACGGCGATGTCTGCGGCCGAGCACAACGTGACGCAGCCGCCCCCGCCGGTGCCGTCCGTATGAATCGCCCCGTTCACCGTGAGCGTTCCCACGGTGTCGATCTCGAAGAACCCCCCACCGCCGCCGCCGCCCGTCCCATCGATCAGCTGCGTGATCGTCGTGGGGTCCCCGGTGTCGACACAGAGGCTGCCGCCGTTGCCGTCGGACGTCGTCCCGGTCGAGCCCGAAATGCCGAGGCCGGTCACGGTGATCGGCACGGCGATCGTGACCGCCGCACCCACCGCCGTGTCCTGCGTGACGCTGACCGAGCCGCCGCAGCTCCCCGCCGCGGCATCGGCCGCGATCGCGCCGCCGGTGCTGGCGCCGCTGAGATTGACGAGCCCGCTGTCCGCTTCGAACGTGATCGAGCCGCCGGCGCCGCCCGGGTTGCCGGATGTCGCCGCGCTGTGACCGACGGCGCTGATCGGTTTGTTCATCCCCGCCGGGCTGTCGATCTTGCCTTCGGCGAACACGTCGATGCTGCCGCCGGAGCCGGCGTCGCCGAAGCCGTCGGCGAACAGAAAATGCGACTTCGGCGTCACGCCGAGGATGGTGTCGCCGTCCGACGTGATGGTGATCGACCCGCCCCCGGCGGTGCCGCCGCTGACGTCGACCGCGTTCTCGAGGTCGATCTTTCCCGACGGCGGCACGCCGATCGCCGTGAGCGAGATCGTGCCGCCCAGCTGGGCGCTCGCGGTCGTGGTGGTCGCGCTCAGTCCGCTGCTCGATCCGCCGAGGAGCGAGATGCTCCCCGACGCCACGACCGAAGTCCCCGAGCGCCGGCCCGCGGTGATCAGGATCGACCCCGCCGTGGCGGCGACGGTGCTCGCGTCGGCGCTGATCGCCTTCGAGATCGACACGTCCCCGTCGGCGTTCACGGTGAGTGAGCCGGCGCCGGCGCCGCTCACGTCCACGGGGGTGGCAGCGGCGTTCGTCTGGACGACGAACCCGCCGGTGCCGAGCGTCAGCGTCACGATGCCACCCGGCCCCGAGGTCCCGCCGGTGGCCGTGAGCTTGCCGCTGCTGCCGACCGTCAGCTTGTGCGCGCGGATCTCGAACGTGCTCGATCCGCCCACGAACCCGCCGCTCTGCAGCGTGACGTCGCGCGTGCCGAAGTCGAACGTGCAGCTGGCCCCCGGACTGGGCGGCGTCACGGTCACGGTCCGGCTGATCGTGCAGGCGCTCGCGGTACAGGACGCCGTGCAGCTCCCGCCGCAGCCCGACATCACCTCGGCCGCGGTGCAGACCGCCGCCGCCTGCCGCGCCGGAGCGACGAGCAGGACGAGCGCCGCCGCCACCAGCGCGCGCCTCACCGGCACTCTCCCATCATGCCGATGCGGCACTGAATGAGCGGCGCCATGTCCATCATCATCCGGGACGGCCGCCCGTACACGGGCATCACGCCCAGGTTGTCCGTGCCACGGTTTCCGCCGCGGTCGACGACGCCCTTCCCCATCACCCAGATGCCGAGCCCGCGGTTCCCGGTGGCGCTGCTGTCCCCGACCGCGATCCCCGGGCCCATGGCCCAGAGCCCGTTGCCGAGATTGGCGTCGGCCTGCACGCCCGAGAGCAGCGTGTGCCCGACGTTCGCCATCACGCCGTGCTTGCGGTTCCCGTGCGCCGTCGCGCCGACGACCTGATGCATGCCGCCGAGCAGCCAGAATCCCACCCCGGCGTTGGCGATCGCCTCGTTGCCGAAGCCGCCGCCGACGTGCGCCCCCATGCCGGTGAGCTTGAAGCCGTGCCGGCCGTTCTCGGACGCCCGGTTGCCGTCGAGCGCGTAGTCGGTGCCGCCGAGCGAGAACCCGTTGCGGCCGTTGCCTTCCGCGACCGAGCCGACGACCGTGAACCCGTCACCCTGCGCGACGAGGCCGTCGAGCCGGTTGCCGGCCACGCGGACGTTCACCGCGCTGCGCAGCGCCTGAACGCCGCGGGCGAGCACGCCGACCTGGAAACGCTCGACGGCGCCGGGCCCGACGAGCAGGAGGCTGCCGCGCACGACCAGGATGCCGATCCCTTGCCCGTCGCCGGCGATCGTCCTGCCGCCGAGGTCGAGCGTCACGGGACCGGAAGCGGCGACCACGAGGCCGTTCGCCGGGCATGGAGCCGCCGTCACCTCGTCCGCCGGACCGAGCACGCGAGAGGAGACGAGGACGTCGCCGCACGCGCAGGCGACGCGCTTGCCGTGCCCGTCGACGTCGTCGCCGCACGAACGAACGGCGCGGGCGGGCCCGGCGAAGGCGACCACGAGCGTCAGCGCGAGGAGGCCGCGGATGCGCATGAGAGAACGACCCCCCTACAACAATCGCGGCCCGTCTGCATACCCCCTATGCGTGAAAACGGCGCATCGGCCTGCTGGACGTTCGGACCGTACTTCCGGGCGGGGCGGGAGCGGCGCTGGCTCTCCCGCCGCAATTGACCCGCCTGCGCGCGGGGCATTATCGTCCGGCGCGCGACGATGGCACGGAGCACGGGATCCGGTGCGGTCGAGGCCATTCAGCGGCAGGTCTGCCGGGTCCGGAGGCGGCGCAATCTCCGCGAGCTGCAGCGTGCGCTCTACCTGCTGATCGCCGTCGGCACGGGAGGGGCGACGGCGCTCGTCCTCCTCGCCCTCACCGCGTCGCCTCGCCTCTTCGCGCGCGCGGTCGCGGCGGTCGCGGCCGCGACGCTCGGCGCGGTGCTCGTGATCGTGCGCGACGCCGGCCGGCGCTGGATGCGCGCCGACCGGGCGGCGCCCTGGATCGACCGCCGGGGCGGCCTCACCGGCCGGCTCGCGACGCTCGTCGAGCTCGGCCGGCGAGGGGAGGCGGAGGCGCCCTTGCTGCCGCTGCTCGTCGAGCAGAACGTGGCGCGCCTTGCCCTCTGGCGCCCTGATCGCCTCGTTCCGCGGCGCGTCCCGCGTGCGGCGCTGGCCGCGGCCGCGAGCGGCCTCACCCTCCTCGCGCTGATCGTGGCCCTCGCGCCGCGCCTGAGGCCCCAAGCGCCGGAGGTGGTCGCCGGCGAGGTCTCGGCGCCGGCGCTCGACGCTGTCGATCTTTCAGTCGAACGGCTGGCCGTCGACGAGGACATCGCCGGGATGCCGGGCGCGGGTCCGGACGAAGGGCCGGCGGCGGCAGGTCTGCAGGAGCGCATCCGGCGCGAGCTCTGGGGCGCACCCGCGCCGGCCTCGTCCGTACCCGTCAGGCGCAGTGCGCACGTGCGCGAGGAGGCACCCGCCGACGCCGCCGGTGACGACGCCCTCGAGGCGGCGCGATCGGTCGAGCGCGCGGGCCGCGAGGAGGGAGCCGGCGGCGACGGACGACAAGCTGCCGGCGAGACGCAGGGCATCCAGGAAGGCGGCCACGGCCTTCTCGAGCAGCCCCGAGACGGCGACGACGAGGCCAGCCGCTCGGGCGGCGCCACCGCAGGCGCCGGAAGCCAGCCGGATCCGCATCTCTTCGGTCCGCCGAGCCGCGACGCCCCGGGGACGAGCCAGCGCTTCGCGCTCTCCCTCGCCGCCCGCGTCCATGCCGGCCGCGGCGGACCCGGCGAGGGGGCCGCCCCGCCCCCAGCACCCACGCCCGACGCCCACGCCGATCTCGCCGCGGGGCAACGCGCGGAGGCGGCGGTCCCGAGGATGCCGGTGCCCCCTGCCTACGAGGCCCTCGTGCGCAGGCACTTCGGGCGCGAGGGTCTGCCGTGAAGGCCGCCGTCGCCGCGGACGCCGTCCGCGACTTCCAGGAGACGTTCGCGGCCGTGCAGCGCGAGATCGGCAAGGCGGTGGTCGGCCACGAGCAGGCCATCGAGGCGATCCTGACCGCGTTCTTCGCGGGCGGACACGTCCTCATCGAGGGCGTGCCGGGCATCGGCAAGACGCTGATCGTGCGCTCGCTGGCCGAGGCCCTCAACCTGAGCTTCAGCCGCGTCCAGTTCACCGTCGACCTGATGCCGGCCGACATCACCGGCACACGGATCATCAGCGAGGGACCCGACGGCCGCCGCGAGTTCGTCTTCATCCCGGGGCCCGTGTTCGCGCACGTGCTCCTCGCCGACGAGATCAACCGCGCCACGCCGAAGACGCAGTCGGCGTTGCTCGAGGCGATGGCGGAGCAGCAGGTGACGGTGGCGGGCAAGACCTACCCGCTGGCGCCGCCCTTCTTCGTGCTGGCCACCCTCAATCCGATCGAGATGGAGGGAACCTACCAGCTGCCCGAGGCCCAGCTCGACCGCTTCCTCTTCAAGGTCCTGCTCGACTACCCGACGGAGCCCGAGCTCGAGCGCATCTTCAGCACGACGACCGGGGCGCAGCTGGCCACGGTGACCCCCGTGCTGCCGCGCGAGACGGCGGCGGCGCGCGTGGAGCAGCTCAAGCGGCTCGTGAGGCAGGTGCTCGTCGCACCCCACATCGAGCGGTACGTCGCCGCGCTCGTGCGGCTCACGGCGACCGATGAGACGGCGTCGCGCTACGTGACCTACGGCTCGAGCCCGCGCGGCGGGCAGGCGCTGATCCTCGGCGCCAAGGTGCTGGCGCTCCTCGACGGCCGCCCGCACGTCGCCGCCGACGACGTCGAGCGGGTGGCGCCCGCCGCGCTCCGCCACCGCCTGGTGCTCAACTTCACCGCCGGCGCGGCGGGCGCCGACGCCGAGCAGATCGTCGCACGCGTGCTGGCCTCGGCGCGCCGCCTACGGCCATGAGCGCGAGCGAAGGATATAGATGAGCGCGAGCGAAGGATATCGATGAGGCGGCGGGCCGATGCGCCGGCGGCGCTGCCGTCGTTCCGCGGCCTCGTGCTGCGCGTCCGGGGCGCGATGGGCGAGCGTCTCGGCGAGCGACGGTTCCCCGGCCGGCCCCAGCCCGCGGGCATCGAGCTCGAGGCGTACAGCGCCTACGCCCCCGGCGACGACCTGCGCCACCTCGACTGGAACGCCGTCGGCCGGCTCGACGCCCTCCTCGTCCGCCGCTTCACCGCCGAGCGCGAGGTGCTCGTGCACCTCCTCCTCGACTGCAGCGCCTCGATGGGGGTTCCGGTGCGCGACGGGAAGCTCGCGGCCGCGCGCCAGCTGGCGATGGCGCTCGCGCAGGTCGCGCTGGCCGGCAACGACGCGGTCCGCGTGGCGCTGCTCGGCGGTGGCACCGTCCCGCGCGAGACGCCCGTGTATCGCTTCGGCTGGCGGCAGGGACAGCCGGCGACGGGCGTCGCGCGCCTGGCCGCGTTCCTCGCCGCGGCCGAGGCGCGCGGCGCGGTCGCGCTCGGCGCGGCGCTCGAGGACCACGCGCGGCGGCACCCGCGCCCGGGTGCCGCCCTCGTCATCTCGGACTTCATGACCGACCCGGCCGAGGTCGAGGGCGGCGTGCTGGCGCTCAGGGCGCGCGGCTACGGCGTCGTCCTGCTCCACGTGATCGGCGCCGGCGAGCTCGAGCCCGGCCGCGAGTTCCGCCATGGCGTGCTGCGCGACGTCGAGTCGGGGGCCACCCGCCCGATCGCCCTCACCCGCGCGGTGCTCGAGCGCTACGAGGCACTGCTCGCCGGCCACCTGGCAGCGCTCGAGGCCCTCGCCCGGCGCACCGAGACGACCTACGCCCGCATGACCACCGCCTCGACCGTCGGCGAGTTCGTCACCGGCGAGCTCGCCCGCGTGGGCGTCGTCCGGCGACGATGAGCGCGGGCGTCCTCAACCCCACGGGCGCGCTCGGCCTGGTTGCCGTTGCGGTGCTCGTCGCCCTCTATCTCTACGACCGCCGGCGGCGGGTGATCCCCGTCGGCACCCTCTTTCTGTGGAAGCAGGTCGCCGCGAGCCCGCTCGACCGCCGCCGCTTCCGTCCCGACGCGCTCTTCCTGCTCCAGCTCCTCCTCCTCCTCGCCCTCGTCGGCGGGTACCTCCGCCCGTACGTGCAGCGCGCCGACGCGCGTCCGCCGGGCGGCCGCCTCGTCCTCGTCCTCGACGTCTCGGCAAGCATGCAGGCGCGCGAGGCGGGCGAGACGCGGTTCGACGTCGCCCGCCGCCGGGCCCGCGGTCTCGTCGACGCGCTCGCCCCGGGCGACGAGGCCATGCTCGTCACGGCCGCGGACCGGGCCCACGTGGTGCTCGGGTGGACCGCCGACCCGGACCGCGTCCGCCAGCGGCTCGACGCCCTCGCACCGCTCGACACACCGACCCGCCTCGGCGCCGCGCTCGAGCTCGCGCTCGGCGAGGCGCGCGCCAGGCCCGGCACGCGCGTGGCCGTCTTCACCGACCTGCCACGCGAGGCGAGCGGCGTCCCGGCCGACGCGCTCGCCGCCGTCGACTACGCGCAGATCGGCCGGACCGACGACAACCTCGCCATCGCGGGCTTGGTCGTCGACCAGCCGCCGTTCGCCGCCCTCGCGGATGTCACCGTGACGGTGCTGGTCCGGAACTACGGGCACGCGGCGCGCAGCGCCGTCCTCGAGGCAAGCATCGACGGCGAGCCGTGGATGAGGCGGCCGCTCGCGCTGGGACCGCGCGCCAGCGAGCCCGTGCTGCTGACCGGCCCGCGGCGCGCGGGCGTGGTCGCGGTGCGGCTCGTCGTCGACGATGCGCTGGCAGTCGACAACCGGGCGTTCGCCTGGATCGCCCCGGCCGAGCCGCTCGACCTCCTCGTCGTCACCGACTCGCGCGAGGTTGGCGCCGCATTCGAGCAGATCGCGCACACGGTCGCCGGCAGCCGGCTCGAGGTCGTGAACCGGGCGCGCTACGAGGAGGAGCCGCTCGGCGGCCGCCGCGTGGCCGTCTTCGACGGCTTCGCGCCGCCCGCCGCGATGAACGCCCTCTACGCAGCGCCGCCGGCCGGCAGCGGCATCTGCCCGGGCGACGGTCTCGCCGACGAGGCAGCGGTCGTCGACTGGGAGGTCGACCATCCCGCGGTGCGTGGCCTCGAAGGGCTGCAGGCGCTCCGTCTCGCCCGCGTCCGGCGGCTCGCGACACCGGCCTGGGGCGCGCCCGTCGTGCTCGCGGCCGCACGCGGCGGCGACTGGCCGCTGCTCGTCCTGGGCGACGAGAGCGGACGGCGCGTCGCCTGCCTCGGCGCCGAGCTCGGGCCCGCGCTGGGGTCGTCCGACGGGTTGCCGCTGCTCCTCCTGACGCTTGGGACGCTCCGCTGGCTCGCGGAGCAGGTTGGGCAGCGCGTCCTGGTGGTCGAGACGGGTACGCCGAGCGCCGCCGGCTCCTTTCGCGCGGCGCCGGTGCCGGGTCTGCGGGTCGCCGGCGATCCTCCCGTGGTGGTGGCGGAGCGGACCGGCCGCCATCGGCTGGGTGACGCGCTCGTGCTCGCGAACCTCCTCGATGACCGCGAGTCCGACATCGGCCGGGACGGCGACCGGGTGTGGCCGGCGACCGTGCGGCCGTCCGCACCGCTGTCGGCCGGCGGCCGGCACGAGGTCGACTGGTGGCTCTACCTGGCCGCCGCCGCGCTCCTCGCCCTCGAGTGGATCGTCTGGCTCCGGAAGGAGCCCGCATGACGATGCCGTTCGGCCTCGGCACCCTGCGACTCGCCTCGCCCGCGGCGCTCCTCGCACTCCTCGTCGTGCCCCTCTTCTTCGCCGCGGCGCGCCGCGCCCGGCGGGGTCTGCCCGCCGTGATCTGCCGCTCGGCTGCCGCGCTGGCCATCGTGTTCGTGCTGGCCGGCCCGCGCCTGGAGACGCCTCGGCCGGAGCGCGGCGCCTGCGTGATCGCCGCGATCGACGTCTCGGCGAGCGTGCAGGACGCCGCCGTCGAGGCCGCTCGCGCCTTCCTCGCCCGGCTCCTGCCGAGGCTCGGTCCCGACGACGTCGTCGGCTCCGTGGCCTTCGCCGCGCACGCGCGCGTGATCGCGCACCCGGCCGCAGGCCGACCCTCGCTCGCCGCGCTCCTGCCGGCGCACGTCGACGCCGATCCGGATGCGGACGACACCGACCTCGGCGCCGCGTACCTCGCCGCGGACTCGCTCTGTCCCGCGGGGAAGCAGGCAGCGCTGGTGCTCTTCACCGACGGCAACGAGACCCAGGGGAGCATCGTCGCCGAGATCGCGCTCGGGGAGCCCTCGCTCCCGGTCTTCCCGGTCGTGCCGCCCGCGGCGGCGTTGCCAGCGGCGGCGATCCGTCGCCTGCTCGCGCCCGCCTTCGCGCCCGAGCTGAGCGTCCTGCCGCTCTCGGTCGTGGTCGAGAGCCGGGCGCCGAGGCCGCTCCCCGCCGTGCTCGAGGTGCGGGCAGACGAGGAGGAGGCGGCCCCGGTCCCCGTCGAGCTGCCGCCCGGCACGAGCCTCGTCGAGCTGCCCTATCGCTTCCGCGCCGAGGGCGAGTTCCTCCTCCGGGCGCGGTTGCTCCTGCCACCGGACCAGCCGCGCGCGCCCGCCCCGGCCGGGGTGCCGATCACCGTGACGCCGCCGGCGCGGGTGCTGCTGGTCAGCGGGCTCGCGCGGCCGGTCGTCGCCGTGGCGCTCACGCGCCGGGGCGCCGACGTCGACGTCGTGCCGCCTGCGGCCCTCGCCGCCCGCCTGGGCGAGCTCGCGGACTATCACGCCGTCGTGCTCGACGACGTGGCGCGCGCGGGCCTCGGCGACGAGACGCTCGAGCGGCTGCGGGTGTACGTCGCCCGCGGCGGCGCGCTGATCGCGACCGGGGGGGAACGGCTGTTCGGCGATCCCGGCTTCGCCGAGAGCCCGCTCGCGCGCGTGCTGCCCGTGACGCTCGAGCCGCGCTCCGCCGAGCCGAAGACGCGCGAGCCGATCGCGCTCTACCTGCTGATCGACCGCTCCAACAGCATGGGCTACTCGAGCAGCAATCCCGCCGTGCAGTTCGGCGAGAAGATGGAGTACGCGAAGCGCGCCGCGATCGCGGTCCTCGACCAGCTCGGCCCGTCGGACCTGGTGGCGGCGATCGCCTTCGACTCCCAGCCCTACGAGCTCGGTGCGCTCCGGCCCGTGGGCGAGGGCCGCGCCGCGCTCCGCGCGGCGATCGAGCGCATCCAGTACGGCGGCGGCACGGACTTCAAGGACGCGCTCGACATCGCCCGGCGGAACCTCGTCGAGTCGGGGCGGCGGGTCCGCCACGTGATCCTCCTGACCGACGGCGACACCAACCGTCACCCCGAGGACCACGCCGAGCTGATCGCGGCGCTGGCGCGCGCCGAGATCACCGTCACGACGATCCGGATCGGCTCAGACACCATCAACCTGGAGCTCCTGAAGACGATCTCGCGCGCCACGGGCGGCGAGTTCCACCACGTCGAGCACGTCGAGGCGCTGCCGCAGCTCATGCTGCGCGATACCCGCCGGCTGATCGACCCCACGGCGGGGCTCGAGGACGCACCGGCGCGCATCGGCATCCCCGGCCCGATGCTCGCGGGTCTCGCGGAGCAGGATCTGCCGCCCGTCGCGCGCTGGGCGCCGACGCGGGCGAAGCCGGGCGCCGAGCTCCGGCTCTACGTCGACGCCGGCGAGCGCCGCGACCCGCTGCTCGCCACGTGGCAGTACGAGCTCGGCCGGGCGGCGGCGTTGCCCGTCGACTTCGAGGCCGGCGCGCGCGCCTGGCCCGCCTGGCGCGGCTTCGCCAAGCTCTGGTCGCAGCTCCTGCTCTGGACGATGCCGCCGGCCCGCCCCGCGGACCGCCGCCTCGAGGCCCGGCGGCTCGAGGACGGTGCGCTCGTGCGCCTCGAGACGGGCACCGATGCCGCCGGTCCCTTCGCCCTGCGCCTGGCCGGCACCGGCGACGTGCCGCTCCACCCGGTCGGACGGCGCGCCTTCGCCGCCGTCGTTCCGGGTCTCGAGCCCGGCGTGCATCTCTGCCGGCTGGTCTCGGCGGCCGGCGCGGAGCCGCTGCGACTCGTCGTCCCGGCGCGATCGCCGAGCGGGCGCGAGTCCCGCGCCCGCGGCCCGAACCTGGCGCTGCTCGCACGCGCCGTGGCGCTGACGGGCGGCCGCCTCGCCGCGCAGCCGGCGGACGTCGTCGCCGCGCGCCCGGGCGTCGGCCGGCGCCGGGTGGCGCTGGCGGGCGTCCTCGTCCCGCTCGCGCTCCTGCTCGTGCTCGGCGACGTCGCGGTGCGCCGGCTGGCGAGCTGAGCCGCGCGACAGGAAGGGCGCTACCGCTCCGCAGGTGCCGCAGGCGCCGCCGCCGCCCGCGCCGGCGGCGCCGCCTGCTGGCGCAGGTAGGCCTCGATGAACACGTCGATGTCGCCGTCGAGGACGGCGTCGGCGTTGCCGACCTCGGTGTTCGTGCGGTGGTCCTTCACCATGCGGTAGGGCTGGAGCACGTAGGAGCGGATCTGGTGGCCGAAGCCGATCTCTTTCTTGCCCTTGGTGAGCTCGGACATCTTCTCCTGCTGGCGCTGCTTCTCGAGCTCGTAGAGGCGCGCCTTCAGGACCTTCATCGCCGTCGACTTGTTCTTGTGCTGCGAGCGCTCGTTCTGGCAGGCGACGACGATGCCGGTCGGCAGGTGCGTGAGGCGCACCGCGGAGTCGGTCTTGTTCACGTGCTGCCCGCCCGCACCGCTGGAGCGGTAGGTGTCGATGCGCAGATCCTCGTCCCGCACGTCGATCTGGATCTCCTCCTCGATGTCGGGGAAGACGAAGACCGAAGCGAAGGAGGTGTGGCGGCGGGCGTTGGCGTCGAAGGGCGAGATGCGGACCAGACGGTGAATGCCGGCCTCGGCCTTCAGGTACCCGTACGCATAGGATCCCTCGACCGTGAAGGTGGCGCTCTTCAGCCCCGCGCCCTCCCCGGGCTGGAACTCCACCAGCTCGGCGCGGAAGCCGCGGCGCTCGCACCAGCGGAGGTACATGCGGAGCAGCATCTCGGCCCAGTCCTGCGCCTCGAGCCCACCGGCCCCCGGGTGGATCTCGACGATCGCGTTGCCGCCGTCGTGCTCGCCCCCGAGGAGCCGGCGCAGCTCGAGCTCCGCGAGGCCGTGCTCCACCTCCTCGACCTTCGCCATGAGCTCGGCGAGCGCTTCCGGGGCGCCCTCCTCGGCCAGCTCGAGGAAGACCTGGGCCTCGTCCACCCCTTCGCGCTGCCGCCGCCAGCGCTCGATGGCGTCGCGCACGTCAGCCGCCTCGCGGCCGACGGCCTGCGCCTTCTCGGCGTCCTTCCAGAAGTCGGGCGCGCCCGCCTGCGCGCTCAGCTCGGCTGCGCGGCGCTCCAGCGCGGGCAGGTCAAAGATGCCTCCCGAGCTCCGCGACGCGATGGTCGAGGGCCCGCACGCGGTCGCGGAGCGACGCGAGCATGAGGTCGTCGGTCATCGTGCGGTCGCGGGCCATGCTGACGGCATAGCTTAGCCGAAGCGCCGGCGCGCCGCGAGCGATCGCCCGGAGCTGGAGCGCGACCCAAGACTTCTTGGGTCGCGGGCACGGACGCGAGCATGTGGCGCTCGCGTCACGCGCGACCGCTGTGCCGCGGCTGGCGAAGCCAGCGCGGCAGAACGGACACGCGCCGTTCGAGAGGTCTTGCGGCGCTCATGTTTATCGGTTGGCGATTAGGCCTGTCTGCGGCAGCCGTGGAACCGCGCGTGTTCGTCTGCCGCGCTGGCTTCGCCAGCCGCGGCAGGACAGTCGGGCGTGATCCCGACGGAACACCCTCGCGTCCGGTTCGCGACCCAAGAAGTCTTGGGTCGCGCTCCTAGTGGCCCCCCAGGCCCTCGGCCCGCGTGAAGTGCCGCTCGCCCTCCTCGGCGAGGCCGAGCGCGTCCCGGTAGACGAAGCCGAGGAGCTGCTCGAGCGAGGCGTCGGCCGGATAGGCTGCCGCGAGCCGCTCGAGCGTCTCGGCCGCCTCCCGGTCGCGACCGAGCTCGTGCGCGACGCGCACGAACGGCACCGCGAGGAGGCTCTCGTCGCGGGGCGGCAGCGTGCGCTGATCGGGTCCGGCGTACGCCTTCTCGAGGCCGCTCACGAGCTCGTCGAACGCGCGCGCGCGGTCGCCGTGGTCGTAGTAGAAGCGCGCCGCCATATGGAACTCGTCCGGCCGGTAGCGCTGCTGCCGCTCGACCGAGGGCAGGAGGTTGGCGGACACGATCCCGACGGCCAGCGCGGCGAGCGCCGCCGGGACGGCGGCCCGCCAGCGACGCGCGGCGATCCGGCGCGCGAGCCAGTCCACCGCCACGGCGGCGTAGACGATCAGCACGGCCGTCATGGCGAGGCGGTAGCGGCCGACGATGGTGCCGTACATCAGGCCGCCGACGGCCGCGAGCAGGAAGTACCAGAGGAGACGATGGCGGGCGGCATGACGCCGGTCGAGCCACAGCCCGAGCACGCCGAGCGCGAGCACGACGTCGTAGTGCAGTGAGAAGCGCAGCAAGGGCGAGCGGTCGACGAAGTAGTACCAGTTGACGTCGTCCATGCCCTCGTAGCGCGCAAAGATCGCGCGCAGCTTGAACCACTCGTTGGCGACGAGGCGCCTCCAGTCGCCGTCGTACGTCGCCAGCGTCAGGCGGATGGCGCGTCCGAGGTGGCCGTCGGCCTGCTCGAGGATCGTGCGGGTGGCGGACGGGATCCTGGTGCTGACGAGCGAGCTGTCGGCGGCGTTGCCGTAGACGAAGGTGTCAAGGGCGCGCGTCGAGAAGGACAGCGGTGGCGCGCCGACCGCAAGGTTGCGCGCCACGAGCGGGGCGAAGCCGAGGGCGGCCCCGGCCACGAGAGCGAGCGCGGCGCGCCTCAGGATCCGGGGCTCCGCGCGGAATCGCTGCACGATCCACAGCCCGATCAAGGGACCGAAGAGGAGGGTCGACTCGCGGGCGAGCAGGGCGAGCGCGAAGAGTGCGCCCGCGACGAGCCAGCGGCGCACGCCCGCGTCGCATCGGGCGAGCCACCAGAGCAGGAGGAGCGAGGTGGTGACGCCGAGCGAGTCGCGCACGAGAAGGGGCTCGTGCAGCAGGAACGGTCCGTAGAGCGCCGCCCCGAGGGCTGCAATGGCGGGCACGGCGCCCGCGAAGAGCTGCGCGGCGAGCAGGAAGACGAGGGCCACGCTGCCGACGCCCATGAGCGCCTGGCAGAGGCCGACGCCCCAGAAGCCGTCTCCCGCCACGAGCCGCGCCGCGGCGAGCGCGTAGGCGTAGAGCGGCGCCTGGTGGAAGACGTGCTTCCCGCCCCACCAGCGCTCCCAGCTCTCGAGGGGCGCCATGTCACGCATCCACTGGGTATTCGGGTGGATCGTGTCGCGGCCGAGGACGTCGCCTTCGAGAATGCGCCCCGACCAGGCCCAGCTGAACGCCATGTCGGATTCCTGCCACGTGCGCTGGTACTCGGCGATCGGCAGACGGGCCATGAGACCGAGGTTCGCGACCCGCACGGCGGCGGCGAGGCCGAGGATGGCGAGGAGGGTGCAGCGCACGACGCCTACGCCCCGGCGCCGCCCGCGCGACGCATGACGCCGACCGCGAGCGCGCCCGCCGTGACCAGTGCGCACGCCCACGCGAAGACGTCGCCGAAGCGCGTGTAGAACGTGCGCACGCCCGGCCAGGCGATCTCGTCGACGTGCTCGAGCGCCTGGTCGAGCGGCCCCTCCCAGCGGATGCGGCCGTCGGGCTCGACGACGGCCGAGATGCCGGTGTTGGCGACGCGCACGAGCGGCACGCGGTTCTCCACCGCGCGCAGGGTGGCCTGCGCGAGGTGCTGGTAGGGCGCCGACGTGCGGCCGAACCAGGCGTCGTTGGTCACGTTGACCAGGAAGTCGGCGCCGCCCGCGACGAAGCGCCGGGTGAGCGCCGGAAAGACGTCCTCGTAGCAGATGAGGACCCCGAAGCGTCCGGCGGGGAGCCGGAACACCGTCGGCTCGTGGCCCGGCACGACGTCGCCGATCGCGACCACGAGCCGTTGCACGAAGAAGAGGACGGCCTCGAAGGGCACGTACTCGCCGAAGGGCACGAGCTGGATCTTGTCGTACGTGGCGACCTCGCGACCGTCGGGCGAGACGAGGTAGGCCCGGTTGAGCTCCTGGAGTGCACCCCTGGAACTCTGCCGGTACGCGGGGCTGCCGAAGAGCAGGTACGCCCGGCTCTCGGTCGCGAGGTCGAGGACATCCTGGCGCAGTGGGCCGGGCTCCTGGAAGAAGAACGGCGTCGCGGTCTCCGGCCACACGATGAGGTCGGGCCGCGCGGCGAGCGCGGCGCGCGTCAGCTGGCGGTACCGCGCCAGGGTCTCGTCCTGGTAGGCCGGGTCCCACTTGTGGTCCTGCTCGACGTTGCCCTGCGCCAGCGCGACCCGGACGTGTCCGGCCGTGCGGCCCGCGAGCGCGGCCGCGCGGCGCCAGCCCGCGACTGGCAACACGGTCACCAGGAGCGTCAGCACCGCCAGCGCCGGTACGAGCCGTCTGAGGCCCGGCCCGCGCTCCCCGAGCACGGCGACCGCCACCAGGTTGAACAGCACGAGGACCGCCGAGATGCCGTACACGCCGGTCACCTCGGCCATCTGTGCGAGGTCATGGTACCGATACTGCGAGTAGCCGAGCGCCGCCCACGGGAACCCGATGAAGAACCAGGAGCGCAGCCACTCGAGCGCCACCCAGAGCGGCGGCGCGAGCCAGACGACGGGGAGGCCGCGCGCCGCGAGCCAGGCGAGGCCCGCGGTGAAGGCGCCCATGTAGCAGGCGAGCACGCTCACCATGAGCAGGAGGATCGCCACCGCGAGCGCGAACGGGACCGCGGAGTACGCGCTGATCGTGTGCACCACCCAGTAGACGATCGCGAGGTAGAAGACGGCGCCGCCGAGCCAGCCCGTACCGAAGGCGGCCCGCGGCCCGAGGCCCCGGCAGGCGCGGAGCAGCGGCACGAGCCCGATCCACCCGAGGAACTCGAGGTCGAGCGGCGGGAAGGCGGAGGCCAGGACGAGCCCGCTCGCGACCGCGAGCCCGACGCGCGCCGCGCGGCGCGGGCCGCGGGCGACCGCCAGGGCGGGTCCCCCGTTGCGGCTGAGCGAGACGGTCGCCACCGGCTTCAGCTCTCGCGCGGAGCGCCGGGCTCGAGCACGCGTGCCAGGGCCCGCTCGCGGCGCGCCATCCGCCGGGCCTCGGCCGCCGAGCGCTCGTGGTCGTAGCCGAGGAGGTGGAGGAAGCCGTGGATCAGGAGACGCTCGCCCTCGCGGCCGAGCGTCTCGCCGCGCCCGGCTGCCTGGCGGCGGGCAGTGTCGACCGAGATGACGACGTCGCCGAGGAGGCCGTCGGGGGCGCCGGCGGGTCCTTCGGTCTGCGCGAAGGCGAGCACGTCCGTCGGGCGGTCGCGCCCGCGCCAGCGGCGGTTCAGCCGCCGCATCTCCCGGTCGGAGACGAGGAGCACGGAGAGCTCGGCGCGGCCGAGGCCCACCGCCCGGAGCAGGCGGCGCGCGCTCCGTGCGAGCCGGGCCGCCAGCGCCGGCGCCCGGCGGCCCCGCATCGACACGCCGACCGCCGGACCGCCGGCGCTCATCGCTCGGCCCGCTCGTAGGCGGTGATGATCTGCTGCACCAGGGGATGGCGGACGACGTCGCGCTCGGTGAAGGTGACGAACTCGATACCGGGGATGTCGCGCAGGATCGCCTGCGCCTCCTTGAGCCCCGACAGCTTGCCGGCCGGCAGGTCCACCTGCGTGACGTCGCCCGTGATGACCGCCTTCGAGCCGTAGCCGAGGCGGGTCAGGAACATCTTCATCTGCTCGGTGGTCGTGTTCTGGGCCTCGTCGAGGATCACGAAGGAGTCGTTCAGGGTGCGGCCGCGCATGAAGGCGAGCGGCGCGACCTCAATCGTCCCGCGCTCGACCAGCTTGCGGGCGCGGTCGAAGTCGACCATGTCGTGGAGCGCGTCGTAGAGCGGCCGGAGATACGGGTTCACCTTCTCGGCGAGGTCGCCGGGGAGGAAGCCGAGCTTCTCGCCCGCCTCCACGGCGGGGCGCGTGAGGATGATGCGGGAGAAGCTGTTCTTCATGAGCTCGGCGACGGCCATCGCCATAGCTAGATACGTTTTCCCGGTGCCCGCTGGCCCTATCCCGAAGACGATGTCGTAGCCGCGGATGGCGTCGATGTAGGCCTTCTGCGCCACGCTCTTCGGCGTGATCACCCGCTTGTGCGCCGAGATGAAGACCGTGTCGAGGAAGATGTCGCGCAGCTTGGCGTTGCGGTCGCTCGACAGGATGCGGATCGCGTAGTCCACGTCGGCGGGGTAGATGGGATAGCCCTGCTCGAGGAGGCCGTAGAGCTGGACGAGGACGCGGCTGGCGAGCTCGGTCTCGATCGGATCGCCGGCCAGGCTGAGCGTCTGGTCGGTGACGTCGATGCGGATGCCGACGTGCCGCTCGAGCGTCTTCAGGTGCTCGTCGTGCTGGCCGAGCAGCTCGCGGAAGAGCCGCGGGTCGTCGAAGCGGAGGGGGACGGGCGCGGGGCCGGGCTCGGCCAAGGGTTCAGCGGCCCCCGGCGCCGAGCAGGTCGTAGGCGGCGGCCAGCGCCTCGTCGAGCCGGGCGGGGTCCTTGCCGCCCGCCTGCGCGAAATCGGGGCGCCCGCCGCCACCCCCACCCACCAGCGGCGCGAGCTGCTTGATGATGTTGCCGGCGTGGAAGCGGCCGATCAGGTCCTTGGTCACGGCGGCGAGGAGCAACGCCCGCTCGCCCTGCGCCGTGCCGAGCACGACGACGCCCGACTTGATCCGCTCGCGCAGCCGGTCGGCCATCTCGCGCAGCCCCTTGTCGTCGAGCCCGTCGACGCGCGTCGCCAGAACCGTGACGCCGTCGACGCGGCGGGCGTCGGCGAGGACGTCGCGCGTGGCGCCGCCGGCGAGCTTGCCCTGGAGCTCCGCGATGCGCTTCTCGAGATCGCGCTGCTGCGCGAGGAGCTTCTCGAGCTTCGCCGCCGCTTCCTCCTCCGGGCCACGCAGCAGCGTGGCGACCTCGCGCAGCACCGCCTCGTGGCGGCGGACCAGGTCGAGCGCGCCCTCGCCGGTCACGGCCTCGAGCCGGCGCACGCCGGCCGCCACCCCCG
Source organism: Deltaproteobacteria bacterium (assembly GCA_005888095.1). Classification (GTDB taxonomy): domain Bacteria; phylum Desulfobacterota; class Binatia; order DP-6; family DP-6; genus DP-3. The sequence goes on from VBKF01000089.1 coordinate 57,854, forward strand.
CCTCGCCGCGCACCTTGAAGAGGCCGATGTCGCCGGTGCGGGCGACGTGCGTGCCGCCGCAGAGCTCCACCGAGTAGTCGCCCATGTGCACGACCGTCACCCGGTCGCCGTACTTCTCGCCGAAGAAGGCGAGCGCGCCCGCCTTGATGGCCTGGTCGTAGGACATCTCCTCGGCCCACACCTCGAGGTTGGCCCGGATCTGGCTGTTCACCTGGTCCTCGATCTCACCGAGCGGCCCCTCGCCCACCGGACGGGTGTGGCTGAAGTCGAAACGCAGCCGCTCGGGGGTGACGAGCGAGCCCGCCTGGCGGACGTGCGGCCCCAGCTGGCGGCGGAGCGCGGCGTGCACCAGATGGGTGGCGGAATGGTTGAGGCGCGCCGCCTCGCGCCGGGCGACGTCGATGCGCATGCGGAGGCGGTCGCCGACCGACACCGCCCCCTGCCGGACGACGCCGCGGTGCGCGACGACCGTCGGGGCGATCCGCTGCGTGTCGAGGACCTCGATGCGCGTCGCGCCGTCGCGCGTCTCGAGCCAGCCACGGTCACCGACCTGTCCGCCCGACTCGGCGTAGAAGGGCGTCTCCGCGGTGACCACGTCGACCTCGGCGCCGGCGCCGAGCGGACCGCGCGTCTCACGGCCGGCGGCCACGAGCGCGAGCACCTCCGACTCCCACTCGACGACGCGGTCGCCGACGAAGCGCGTGCCGAGGCCCGCGGGCGGCGCAATCATCTCGGGCGCTGCCTCGGCGTCGGCGAAGCGCTTGGCGCCGCGCGCCCGCTGGCGCTGCGCCTCCATGGCGCGCTCGAAGCCCGCGCGGTCGGCGACGAGTCCCTCGGCCGCGAGGATGTCCTCGGTGAGGTCGAGCGGGAACCCGTAGGTGTCGTAGAGGCGGAACGCCACCTCGCCGGACAGCGTACGGTCGCCCGCGCGGCGGGCCCGCTCGACCTCGCTCTCGAGCAGCGCGAGCCCGCGGTCGAGCGTGGCGGCGAACCTCTCCTCCTCGTCCCGCACCACCTCCACGATGCGGCCCTGCCGCTCGACGACCTCGGGGTAGGCGCGTCCCATGGTGTGGACCACCGCGGCCACCACCTCGTGCAGGAAGGGCCGGTCGAGCGCGAGGAGCTTGCCGTGGCGCGCCGCGCGGCGGAGCAGGCGGCGGAGCACGTAGCCGCGGCCCTCGTTCGACGGCAGCACGCCGTCGGTGATGAGGAAGGTGACGGCCCGGCCGTGGTCGGCGATGACCCTGAGCGAGACGTCGTCCGCGGCGGAGCGTCCGTAGCGCCTGCCCGAGAGCTTCTCCATGCGGGAGATGATGCCGCGCAGCAGGTCGCAGTCGTAGTTGGTGGAAACGCCCTGCAGCAGCGACGCCACCCGCTCGAGACCCATGCCGGTGTCGACGTGCTTCGCGGGCAGCTCGGTGAGCTTCCCCGCCTCGTCCCGGTTGTACTGGATGAAGACCAGGTTCCAGATCTCGATGAAGCGCGCGCAGCCGGCGTTCACGCCGCAGCGGTGTGCCGGGTCGGCGCGGTGGTCGCAGGCGTCGGGACCGCGATCGATGTGGACCTCCGAGCAAGGCCCGCACGGGCCCGTCTCGCCCATCTCCCAGAAGTTCTCGGCGTCGAAGCGCAGCACCCGCGCCCCGTCGACGTCGGTCACCTGCGTCCACAGCGCCGCCGCCTCGTCGTCGGTCGTGTGCACCGTCGCCCAGAGCGCGGTCTTCGGGAGCTTCCAGACGCGGGTCAGGAGCTCCCACGCCCACGCGATCGCCTCGCGCTTGTAATAGTCGCCGAACGACCAGTTACCGAGCATCTCGAAGAAGGTGTGGTGGTACGTGTCGCGCCCCACCTGCTCGAGGTCGTTGTGCTTGCCGCTGATGCGGAGGCACTTCTGCGCGTCGGCGGCACGCGTGTAGGGCCGCCGCTCCTTGCCGAGGAACACCTGCTTGAACTGCACCATGCCGGCGTTGACGAAGAGCAGGCTCGGATCGTCCTCGGGGACGAGCGGGGCGCTCGGGACGACGGTGTGGCCGCGCTCCCGGAAAAAGTCCAGGAAGCCTTGGCGGATCTCGTCGCCGGTCACCACCGCCTGTTTTTACCGGCTCGGTTCCGGACCGGCAACCCGCGTCGCCGCCCGCGAATATAGGCCGCGTCGAGCCGCAGCCTCGGCTACCAGCTCACCTGAACGGGCGCGGCGGCCACCACGGGTAGAACCCGGGGAGATCCGCGCTCGGCCGGAGCGTGAAGCGCGCCGGGCGCTTCTCGAGGAAGGCGGCCACCCCCTCGCGGGCGTCGGCCGAGCTGCCCATCCAGTAGATGGCTCTCGAGTCGACCTGGTGCGCCTCCATGGGATGGTCGGCGCCGAGCATGCGCCAGAGGAGCTGCCGGGAGAGGGCGACGGAGACCGCGGAGGTGTTGTCGGCGATCTCTCGGGCCAGCCCACGCGCCGTCGCGAGCAGGTCCGCGGGCGGCACGATGCGGCTCACGAGCCCTCCGGCAAGCGCCTCCTCGGCGGAGAAGATGCGTCCCGTGTACACCCACTCGGCCGCGCGGCTGATGCCGACGACGCGCGGGAGGAACCAGCTGCTGCACGCCTCGGGGACGATGCCGCGGCGGGCGAAGACGAAGCCCATGCGCGCCGCCGTCGAAGCCAGGCGCACGTCCATCGGCAGGGTCATCGTGATCCCCACGCCGACGGCCGGGCCGTTGATCGCGGCGATGATCGGCTTCTTCGACTCGAAGATGCGCAGCGCCACGAGGCCGCCGCCGTCGCGGTGCGTCTCGAGCGTGTCGCGGGCCGTGTTGTCGAAGGTCCCGCCGCCTCCCGAGAGGTCCGCGCCGGCGCAGAACGCGCGCCCCGCGCCGGTCACGATGACGGCGCGCACGGCGTCGTCCGCGTCGGCCCGATCGAAGGCGTCGATCAGCTCGCGCATCATCGTCGGCGTGAAGGCGTTCAGCTTCTCGGGCCGATCGAGCGTGATCGTCAGCACCCCGTCGACCACCTCGTGGAGGATCTGCTCGTAGGCCATCGCCGTCCCTCAGGCGCCCGGCAGGCGCCGCAGCTCGAAGTCGAGATACTCGGCGCTGCCGCCGTCATCGAGCGCGAGGGTATAGCGCCAGGCGCCGTTCGAGGCGATCAGCGCCGCCGCCACCACCCGACCGCGACGGCCGCCCGGCGCCTCCACCCGGTCTCCGATCGCGAGACGGCCCGCAGGCGGTTGCATGCGCGCCTATCGCCCGATCGCCACCACGTGGTACGTGCGCACCGCGGGGTCGTTGGGCAGACGTACGACGAAGGTGGCGGAGGTGCCGGGGGCGATCGCCTGGGGAGTCGGCAGCGTGTCGACGGAGACGACGCGCGTGCCGTCCGAATCGAGTCCCTCGACCGACACCTTGACGTCGCGGCTCGGCCGCGAGCCGACGTTGCGTACCGTGCCTTCGACGAACACCGCGGCGCCGTCGGCGGTCGCCGTCTCCTTGATCGGACCGATCTGGAACTCCGCCGTGGTGGACGGGGCGAGCGACTCCTCGGTGAGCGGCGGGGGGGGCGGGGGAGCGGGCGGCGGAGGCGGCGCCTGGCGCGCGCAGCCGAGGGCGAGCGCCGCACCGGCGAGCGGGAGACGCACTCTCCTCAGCTGGCGACCTCGGCGGCCGCGCCGGTCAGCACCGCCTCGCCCCGCTCGGTCTTCGCCGTCAGGACGATCCGCCCCGGAGAGACCTCCCACATGTCGGTGGTGATCGTCTCGCCGGGGTAGACGACCCCGGAGAAGCGGACCTCGAAGGACTTGAGACGCGCGGGGTCGTTCCCGCACCAGGCGCGCAGGACCGCACGGCCGGCGAAGCCGAAGGTGCAGAGCCCGTGCAGGATCGGCCGCTCGTAGCCGGCCATGCGGGCGAACTCGGGGTCGGCGTGCAGCGGGTTCATGTCGCCCGAGAGCCGGTAGAGCAGCGCCTGCTCGGGCCGCGTCGCCATGGCGATCGACTTGTCGGGCGGCCGGTTCGGAGGCACGTTGCGCGGGCCGCTCGGGCCACGCTCGCCGCCGAAGCCGCCCTCGCCGCGCGCGAAGATGCCCGAGGTGTTCCGGAAGAGGAGACGGCCCTTCTCGTCGACGCTCTCGGTCTCGACGAGCACGAGCGCGCCCTTGCCCTTGTCGTACATCGCCTTGATGGTGGGGGTGGTGGTGATCCTGCCGCTGGTGGGGATCGGCGCGTGCAGCTCGATGCGCTGCTCGCCGTGCAGCACCATCACGGGGTTCACCTCCATGGCGCCGCCGAGGTTCAGCATGGCGGGGAACGCCGGGATGACCGCGAAGGTCGGCAGCACCTTCAAGTCGCGCTGGTAGACGAACTGGAGGTCGTCCGGCCCGGCGCCGACGCCGAGCGCGTAGAGCATCACGTCGCGCTCGTCGTAGGTGTGGGTGACGGCCTCCATGCGCTTCCCGACGTAGGAAAGGTTGACCGGCATGCCGCGAAACTCACACCGATTGACGGGGCAGGTCAAGGGGACTTACAAGCCGCGCGTGTCCGGCGCACTCGTCGGCCGAACGGTGATGGTCACGGGCGCGTCGAGCGGCATCGGCGCGGCCACGGCGCGCGCGCTCGCCGAGGCGGGCGCCGCTGTCGTCCTCGGCGCGCGGAGGATGGACCGGCTCGAGGCGCTCGCCGCCGAGCTCGGCGGCCGTGGCGCCGCGGTCGCCGTCGCGGCCACCGACATGCGCCGCGAGGCCGACGTGGTCCGTCTGTTCGCGCTGGCGCGCGACCGCTTCGGCGGCGTCGACGTGCTCGTGAACGCCGCCGGCCTCGGGCGGCGCGCGCCGCTCGCCTCGGCGCCGACCGAGCTCTGGCGCGAGATGCTCGAGGTGAACGTGCTCGGGCTCGCGATCGCGACGCGCGAGGCGATCCAGGACATGGAGCGGCGCGGGGTGGCCGGCCACGTCGTGCACGTGTCCTCGATGGCCGCGCATCGCATCCCGAGTCCCGACGCCGCCATGTATGCGGCGACCAAGTTCGCGGTGCGTGCGCTGACCGAGGGGCTCCGCCAGGAGCTCCGCGCCCGCCAGAGCCCGATCCGCGTCTCGGCCGTGTCACCGGGTCACGTCGAGACGGAGTTCGCCGAGGTCTTTGCCGGCCGTCCGGAAGCCGCGGCCGAGACGTACGGCCGCTTCAAGGTGCTCGAGGCGCGCGACGTGGCGGCGGCGATCGTCTGGATCCTCAGCCAGCCGCCCCACGTCGAGGTGCACGACGTCCTCGTGCGTCCGACGGCGCAGCGGAATTAGATCAGCGAGGGGCTCCCCGCCCCTCGCCCCGGCGGGTGAAGCCCGGGTCCTCACTCCTCGCTCGCTTCGCTCGGCCGCGCGCGCAGCGCGCGCGGAGATCCGGTCTCGAATGGGCGGTTGCGCTCCTCGCCGAGCGCCTCCATCTCTAACTTGGCCAGGATCTTGCCCGCAACCGTCGGCGCGCCGGCGCTCGCCGCGGGGGGAGATGATCCCATCTTCACCAGAGCACGGCGGCGGGCAAAGCGGTATTGAAGACTGTCTCCGAAAGGCACTGACTGAGGACCATGGCAGGTTGCGGTGGGACCGTTACCCAGCCACTTCCGCTCCTCGACCTCGTCGAGCCCCCGGCCGTGGCTCCCGGCGACTCCACGAAGGTGCTCCCTTCGCTCCGGGGCCTCTCGGTCCTTGTCGTGGACGATGCCCTCGATGCCCGCGATTCGCTCGCCATGTTCCTCGAGGAGTGCGGCGCCCGCGTCACCGCCGTCGCCTCCGCCGCGGAAGCCCTCGAGGCGCTCCCGCTCGCTCGACCGGACGTCCTGGTGAGCGACCTCGCGATGCCGGGCATCGACGGCTACGGCCTCCTCGCACGCATGCGTGAGCTCGAGGCAGGCGGCGCGCGGCCCGTGCCGGCGCTCGCGCTCAGCGGCCACGCCCGCCCGCAGGATCGCGAGCGCACGCTGGCGGCCGGGTTCCAGGCCCACATGGCGAAGCCGGCGGAGCCCGCGGAGCTGGCGTCGGCGGTGGCGCGCCTCGCCGCGAGGGGCCGCCTCGCCCGCACGGGCACCTGACCCGAGGAGGCGCCGGGAGCCCGGTGGCGGTCGATCAGTATCGATCGATTTGGGCGAGCCGCTCGCGATGGTGGTCCGGGTCTCCGAACGCCACCCGGTTCCAGCGCGCCCGTTTGAACCAGAGGTGCAGGTCGTGCTCCCAGGTGAAGCCGACGCCGCCGTGCATCTCGACCGCCCGACGGGCGGCGCGGGCGTAGACGTCGCCGAGCCGCGCCTTGGCGACGGTCGCGGCCCGCGCCGCCTCGCGTGGCCGGTGGTCGAACGCGTAGGCCGCGTACCAGACCAGCGAGCGGGCCGGCTCGACCTCGGCGACCACCTCCGCCGCCATGTGCTTGACCGCCTGGAACGAGCCGATCTTGCGGCCGAACTGCTCCCGCGTCTTCGAGTACTCGACCGCCATCTCGAGAGCGCGCTCGGCGCCGCCGAGGCTGTCGGCCGCGATGCCGATGGCGCCGAGGTCGAGCAGGCGCTCGAGGAGCGGCCAGGCCTTTCCCTCCCCGCCGAGCAGCGCGCCGCGCGGCACCGCGACGTCGCGCAGCGTCACCTCCCCCACCCGGCGCGTCAGGTCGATCGTCTCCTCGGGCCGCACGCGCACACCGGCAGCCTTGCGCGGCACCAGGAAGAGCGACACGCCCGCCGGGCCGGCGCCCGCTCGCGTCCGCGCCGCCACCAGGAAGAGGTCGGCGCCCGGGGCGTCGAGCACGAAGAGCTTGGCGCCGGCCAGGGCGTAGCCGTCGCGCGTTCGGCGCGCGCGCAGCGTGACGCCGCCGGCGTCGTGACGATCGCTCTCCTCGAGGTAGGCAAGGCTCGCGAAGGCCCGGCCCGCAACCAGACCGGGTAGCCATGCTCGCCGCTGGTCGGCGCTGCCGGCGCGCACGAGGGCTGCGATCACGAGCTGGGTCGAGAGGAACGGGCCCGGCGCCGCGACGCGGCCGAGCTCCTCGAGGACCACGGCGAGCTCGAGCGTCCCGAGCCCGAGGCCCCCCTGCGCCTCCGGCACGACGAGCCCCATCCAGCCGAGCTCCGCCATCTTGGCGTACAGCCCGCGCGGCACGCCGTCGGGCTGCTTGGCCGTGTCGCGCACGACCGAGGGCGGGCACTCCGCGGCGAGGAACTCGCGCGCCGCGCGCTGGAGGGCATCCTGGTCTTCGGAGAGTCCGAAGTCGATCACGCGCGCAGCTCGCGCGGCATCGCGAGCCCGCGCTCGGCGATGATGTTCTTCTGGATCTGCGACGTGCCGCCCCCGATGATGAGCCCGAGCGTGTACATGAAGTCGAGCGGCCAGGCGCCGCCGTCGCGGGCGCGCCGGTTGCCGCGCGCCAGCGGGCCGTAGGAGCCGAGGATGTCGAGCGCTGCCTCGGCGAGGTCGTGGTTCAGCTCGGTGGTGACGAGCTTGCTCACGGAGGCGGCGATGCCGGGAGGCCTGCCGCGCAGGGTGTCGGTCAGCTGCCGGTAGGCCTCGAGCTTCATGGTCTCGACGCGGATCGCCAGGTCGGCGAGGCGGCGGCGGATGACGGGATCGGCGCTCGCCGGCCGTCCGCCCCGCCCGTGCGTACGCGCCAGCCGGAGGAGCCCCTGGAAGACCTGCTGGGTGCGCGCCGTCGAGCCGAGCATGTTGCGCTCGTGGAAGAGCGTCGCGTTGGCGATCGTCCAGCCGTTGTTGAGGCCGCCGACCACGTTCTCGCGCGGCACGTGGACGTCTTCGAAGAAGACCTCGTTGAAGCCGGCGTCGCCGGTCATCTGGACGAGCGGTCGCACGGTGATGCCGCGAGTCCTCATATCGATCAGCAGGTAGGAGATGCCGCGGTGCTTCGGCGCCTCCGGGTCCGTGCGCACGAGGCAGAACATCCAGTCGGCGAACTGCGCGTTCGACGTCCAGACCTTCTGCCCGTTCACGACGAACTCGTCGCCGCGGAGCTCCGCCCGCGTGCGGAGCGACGCGAGGTCGGAGCCCGATCCCGGCTCCGAATACCCCTGACACCAGATCTCCTCGGCGGTGAGGATCTTCGGGAGGTAGCGCCGGCGCTGCGCTTCGGAGCCATGGGTGATGAGCGTCGGCCCCACCATCTGAATGCCCATGAGGCCGATCAGGCCGGGCGCCCGAGCACGTACCATCTCCTCGTTGACGATGGTCTGGCGCATGACGTCGGCGCCCTGGCCGCCGTACTCACGGGGCCAGCTCATGGCCACGTACCCCGCCTCGTAGAGCTTCCGTTGCCACGCCTTCCCCCGCGCGATGCGCCGCGGGTCCTGGAAATCCATCGGCCGCTCGTCCGGCTCGCGCTTCGGCATGTTGCGCTTGAGCCAGGCGCGCACCTCGTGCTGGAAGGCGCGCTCCTCGGGCGTATAGCTCAGGTCCATGGTCGGCTCGCTACCACGGGCGTCGCGTGGTGGCCAGCGGAAGCGGGTGCGTCAGCGCCGCGGGCGGCGCCGCCGGTCCACCGGCCGGCGCATGGCGACGGCGCCCTGGCCGTTCGGATAGAAGCCCTCACGGCTGGCCTCGGCGAGGAACCCCTCGGCGGCGAACAGCCGCTGTGCCACGCGGTTCGTCTCGGCGGTGTGCAGGCGGATGCCGCGCACCCGCCAGCGCTCGGCGATCGCGATCGCCTCGCGCACGAGCGCCCGCCCGATCCCGCGCCGCCGAGCATTCATGGCCACCGCGAGCGCCAGGAGCTCGGCGTCCGCCCGGCCCAGGTACAGGCCCGGCCGCATGCCGACCATCGCGAACCCCGCCGGGGCGCCCTCCTTCTCCGCCACGACGGTCGCGACGCCACGCGTCCCGAGCCAGTGCGGCAGCACGCGGTCATACTCCCCGTACGCGCTGAACGCCGTCCGCGCGAGATCCGCCACGAACTCGGCGTCCCCGGGGCCACCTGCTCGCAGCACGGCCGTCTCCTTCGCGGCGGACTCCACGCGCTGACTATGAGCACACTGCGCCGCGAGTCAATCCGATTCCGGGGGCCCGTGCGGTCCTCGCGCGGCTGCGCCGCGCTGCGGTCCTCCGATGCCCCCGGACCCCGTCGCTCGGGCGCGGCAAAGCCGCGCCCGGCTCCGCGCGCTCCCGCTGCCTCGCGCGGCTGCGCCGCGCTGCGGTCCTCCGATGCCCCCGGACCCCGTCGCTCGGGCGCGGCAAAGCCGCGCCCGGCTCCGCGCGCTCCCGCTGCCTCGCGCGGCTGCGCCGCGCTGCGGTCCCGAGGCCCCGCTGCAGTCAATGCAGAGATAGTGGGTCAGCCACTCGACGAGGGCCCACCGGTCAAACCTGACCCATCATCCCTTTCCAGGGTTGTCGCGACTACCGGCGGCGGAAGTCGAACGACCGGGTGTCCGAGCCGCCTGCAGGACGCCGAGCAGGCCGCGGAGGCATTGGCACAGCCCTGCCGCGGGCGCAGCCCATCCCGGCCCGGAACCGCCCCGCCCCGCGCCCTGGAAGCCACATTGCGGCTTCGAGGCGGCGAGCGCGGGGGGCTGCGGCGACGGCGGGCGCGAGCGGCGAGGAGATTCAAGCCGCCCTTGCCGACGGCTCGCCGGCCTGGTCGCAGCTCAGCGCCGAGCGCGGCGGCATCGACGGCATCCGGCACGCCCGCCGCACCGCGCTCGGCGCGCAGGGACTCGACCGGCTCGACGCGGCCCGCACGGCGTCACAAGCGTAGAACGCGCGCTACCGCCAACCGGACAGAGGGCGTCGAACTACAGCTTCTCCTTCTGGATGAAGATGCCCTTATCTACCCGCGCGAAGAAGTCTCGATAGAACGCCGGGTCGTCCACTGGCGCCGTTCGCTCCGTGTTGTCCGGCCAAGTCTTGATGGTCTCCTGGACGTTCACCCGGACCTTCGTCTGCTGACCAAATGGGCTGACGTTCACAATGTTCGGTGAGCCGAGGGCTTCCGCGACGTCCGCTTGGGAGAGGCCGCGACGGATCTCCTTCTGGACGACTCCCAGGGTCATCTGGCGGTCCCGCTCGGAGTGAAGTTCGCGGGAGTGGTACGAGGCACTGCATCCCGCCACGACGAGGAGGATGGAGCATACCAATCTAACGGCTATTCGTACGATTTTCGGCACGGTTCATCCTCTTCCCTCGCCGCTTGACCTGCGGACGGCCTGTGTAACACGGGGAGGCGGCGACGGGCCAAGGCGCACCGCCACTTTCCCGACCCGCACACTGGGTATGGACTCACCGCCCGTGTTGCAGGCATCGCGCCGCAGCGCGGCTCCGCCGCGCGAGGCGCCCGCACCGCCTAGACGTGCGGAGGCCGGCGCCGCAGGCGCCACGCCGGCCGACGGGGTCCGGGGGCATCGGAGCAGCGCAGCGCGCGAGCAGCGCCCCGGCCGGCATCGGGCCGCAGCGCGGCTCCGCCGCGCGAGGCGCCCGCACCGCCTAGACGTGCGGAGGCCGGCGCCGCAGGCGCCACGCCGGCCGACGGGGTCCGGGGGCATCGGAGCAGCGCAGCGCGCGCAGCGCGCGAGCAGCGCACGGGCCCCCGGAGTCAATTGACACGGTGGATCACGCCCTCTTATAGTGAAATCCCGTAGCCGGTCCCGGTGGTCCGATCGAGTGCCGCATCGCTTCACGTCGCGGCCAGCTTCGTACGCCGGCCTCGGCTGCGGTTTTTCATTTTATGGACGCGCGCGCCGTGGCCGTCATCCCAGCCCGCTATCAGTCGAGCCGCCTGCCGGGAAAGGCGCTGGCGCTGATCGGCGGGCGGCCCATGATCTGCCACGTCGCCGAGCGCACGCGGCGCGCGCGCGGCCTCGGGCGGGTCATCGTCGCGACGGACGACCCCCGCATCCGCGACGCCGTGCTGCCGACCGGGGTGGAGGTGGCGATGACGCGGCCCGACCACCCGACGGGGACCGACCGGCTCGCCGAGGTCGCCGCGCGTCTGGAGGCCGACGTCGTGCTGAACGTGCAGGGCGACCTGCCCTTCGTCGAGCCGGCCATGGTGGAGCGCCTGGTCGCCCGCCTCGCCACGGATGCCGCCCTCCCCATGGTGACGCTCGCCATGCCGATCCGCGACGAGGCCGAGTGGCGGTCGCCGCACGTGGTGAAGGTGGTCGCGGACGTCGACGGCCGGGCGCTCTACTTCTCCCGGAGCCCGATCCCGCACGATCGCGACGGCGCGCGGTCCGCGGGGGAGCCGTTCGGGCTCAGGCACGTCGGCATGTACGCCTTCCGGCGCGACGTGCTCCTCCGCCTGGCGGCGCTGCGGCCCTCGCCGCTCGAGCGCCGGGAGCAGCTCGAGCAGCTCCGTGCGCTCGAGCACGGGGTTGCGATCGGGCTGGTCGAGTGGCAGCAAGCGGAGCCGCTCATCGAGGTCGACACCCAGGCGGACCTCGAGCGGGCGCGAGCCATGGTGGACGGGGGCGGACGATGACGAAACAGAACGGCTCGAAGACCAAGTTCATCTTCGTCACCGGCGGCGTCGTGTCCTCGCTCGGCAAGGGCGTGGCCTCGGCGTCGATGGGGGCGCTCCTCGAGGCGCGCGGCCTCAAGGTGACGCTCGTCAAGATGGACCCGTACATCAACGTCGACCCCGGGACGATGAGCCCCTTCCAGCACGGCGAGGTGTTCGTCACCGACGACGGCGCCGAGACCGACCTCGATCTCGGCCACTACGAGCGCTACGTCTCGACCCGGATGGGCCGGCGCAACAACCTCACCACCGGCCAGGTCTACGACACCGTGATCTCGAAGGAGCGACGCGGCGACTACCTGGGCGGCACGGTGCAGGTGATCCCGCACATCACCGACGAGATCAAGCGCCGCCTCCGCGAGGCGGCCGAGGGCGCCAACGTCTGCATCTGCGAGGTGGGCGGGACCGTGGGCGACATCGAGAGCCTGCCCTTCATCGAGGCCATCCGCCAGTTCGGCTGGGAGGTCGGCCGCCAGAACGCGCTCTACGTGCACCTGACGCTCGTGCCCTTCATCTCGACCGCCGGCGAGCTCAAGACCAAGCCCACGCAGCACAGCGTGAAGGAGCTCACCGGGCTCGGCATCCAGCCCGACCTCCTCCTCTGCCGCGCCGCGCAGCCGCTCGAGAAGAAGGTGAAGGCCAAGATCGCGCTCTTCTGCAACGTGGACGAGTCGAGCGTCATCAGCGCGCCGGACGCGCCGACCATCTACGAGCTGCCGCTCCTCTTCCACGCCGACGGCCTCGACGAGCGCATCGTCGAGAAGCTCAACATCTTCACCGGCTCGCCCAACCTGGCCCGCTGGCGGCGCATCGTGGCGGCCATCAAGAACCCGAAGGACACGGTGCGCATCGCGATGGTCGGCAAGTACGTCGACCTGACCGACTCCTACAAGAGCCTCAACGAGGCGCTCGCGCACGGCGGCATCGCCAACGAGTGCCGGGTGGAGGTCACCTACGTCGACTCGGAGAAGATCGAGCAGGACGGGCTCCCGGAGAGCGTGCGGGACGCCGACGCGATCCTCGTGCCGATGGGTTTCGGCCCACGGGGCACCGAGGGCAAGATCACGGCGGTCCGTTGGGCGCGCGAGCAGAAGATCCCCTTCCTCGGCATCTGCTTCGGGATGCAGATGGCGGTCATCGAGTTCGCGCGCCACGTGTGCGGCCTCGAGCGCGCCAACTCGACCGAGGTGGACCCGACCACGCCGCACCCGGTGATCGACCTCATGACGACGCAGCGCGGCCTCACCCAGAAGGGCGGCACGATGCGGCTCGGCGCCTATCCGTGCGACCTGCTCGAGGGCTCGCTCGCGCGCAAGGTCTACAACCGCAGGAAGGTCTCCGAGCGCCACCGCCACCGCTACGAGTTCAACAACGCCTGTCGGGAGCGGCTCGAGGCGGGCGGGCTCGTGCTCTCGGGCCTCTCGCCCGACGGCGGGCTGGTCGAGATGATCGAGCTCCGCGACCACCCCTGGTTCATCGGGAGCCAGTTCCATCCCGAGCTGAAGTCGCGGCCCATGGACTGCCATCCGCTCTTCAAGGGGTTCATCCGCGCCGCGCTCCAGCACCGCGCGCAGCGCCGCGAGGCGCCGCTCCTCGGCGGCCTCAAGGTGGTGAAGCGCTAGTGGCGACACGGCGGGTCCGCGCCGGCACGGTCGAGATCGGGGGCGGGGCGCCGCTCGCGCTGATCGCCGGTCCCTGCGTCATCGAGTCGCGCGAGGCGGCGCTGCGCCACGCCGAGCGTCTCGCCGACGTCGCCGCCCGCGCCGGCCTGCCCCTCGTCTACAAGTCGTCCTTCGACAAGGCCAACCGGACCTCGCTCGCGTCGTTCCGCGGCGTCGGCCTCGACGAGGGCCTCGCCATCCTCGCCGAGGTGCGGCGGACGACCGGCCTCCCGGTCCTGACCGACGTGCACGAGGAGGCGCAGATCACCGCCGTCGCGGCGGTGGTCGACGTGCTCCAGACGCCCGCTTTCCTCTGCCGGCAGACCGACTTCATCGTCGCCGTCGCGGCCGCGGGCCGGCCGGTCAACCTGAAGAAGGGCCAGTTCCTCTCGCCCTGGGAGATGGAGCAGGTCGTCGCCAAGGCCCGCTCGACGGGCAACCACGACCTGCTCGTATGCGAGCGCGGCTTCACCTTCGGCTACAACAACCTGGTGGCCGACTTCCGCGCGCTCCCCGTGCTCGCCGAGACCGGCTGCCCGGTGGTGTTCGACGCCACCCACAGCGTGCAGCAGCCGGGCGGGCTGGGCACGGCGTCGGGCGGCGACCGGCGCTTCGTCGCGCCGCTGGCGCGCGCGGCGGTCGCAGCCGGCGTCGACGCGGTCTTCATGGAGGTCCACGAGGACCCCGGCCGCGCGCTCTCCGACGGCGCCACGAGCGTGGCGCTCGCCCAGCTGCCGGCGCTGCTCGCCGAGCTCGCGGCCATCGACCGCGCCGTGCGGGCGGTACGAGCACGACATCAATGACCGGCGAGCGGCTCGACCGCGCGCGGCGCGTCCTCGACGTCGAGGCGCACGCGCTCACCGCCGTCCGGGACCGCCTCGACGCGCGCTTCACGCGCGCGCTCGACCTCCTCCTCGCGTGCCGCGGCAAGGTGATCGTCACGGGCGTCGGCAAGTCGGGCATCGTCTGCCGCAAGATCGCCGCGACGCTCGCCTCGACCGGCACGCCCGCCTTCTTCCTGCACGCCGGTGAGGGCGGCCACGGCGACGTCGGCACGCTCGTCCGGGGCGACGTCCTCCTCGCGGTCTCGAACAGCGGGGAGAGCGAGGAGGTGCTGCGGCTGCTTCCCGTCGCTCGCCGCTTCGGCATCCCGCTGGTGGCGATCTCGGGCGACCCCGACTCCACGCTCGCGCGTCAGGCCGACGTGGCGCTCGACGTGAGCGTCCCGGTGGAGGCCTGCCCGCTCGGGCTCGCGCCCACCGCCAGCACGACCGCGGCCATGGCGCTCGGCGACGCGCTGGCGCTTGCCCTCCTCGAGGAGCGCGGCTTCTCGGCCGAGGACTTCGCTCTGCTGCATCCGGGCGGCGCGCTCGGGCGGCGTCTCACGCGCGTCGAGGACCTGATGCACCGGGGCGACGCCGTGCCGCTCGTCGCCGAGGACACGGCCTTCAAGGAGACGCTCGTCGAGATCACCTCGAAGCGCCTCGGCGTGACCGGCGTGCTCGGCGCCGCGGGCGAGCTCTGCGGCGTCATCACCGACGGTGACCTGCGCCGGGCCCTCGAGCGCACGGATGACCCACGCGGCTTGAGAGCCCGCGACCTCATGACGGCATCTCCCAAAACGATCGCTGGCACGGCGCTCGCGGCCGAGGCCGTGGCCATCATGGAGCGGCTCGCGATCACCTCGCTCTTCATCCTCGCCGACGGCTCGCGGCGGCCCGCGGGCGTGATCCACCTGCACGACCTGCTGCGCGCCGGCATCGTCTGAATGGCCCGCCGCTCGCTCTGGCGCCGGCTGCGTCGCGCGACGCGGGGCCCGCGCAATGCGCTGCTCGCGCGCGCGATTCACGTGGGCGGTCGCGTGATCGGCGGCCTGCCGACCTTCCTGGGGCTGGGCATCGGCCGCGCGCTCGGCAGCGCGGCGTACCTCGTCCTGGCCGGGCCGCGGCGGCTCGCGCTCGAGCACCTCGGCATCGCGTTCCCCGACCTGGACGCCGGCGGGCGCCGGCGACTCGCCCGGTCGACGTTCCGCCACGCCGGCGAATCCTTCGCCGAGCTCGCCCTGTGGCCACGGCTCGCCGAGCGGCCCGAATACGTGGTGGTCGAAGGCGCGGCCACGCTGGACGCCGCCCTCGGTGCGGGGAAGGGCTGCATCGCCGTGGCCGGCCACGTCGGCAACTGGGAGGTCCTCGCGGCGGCGATCGCGCATCGCGGCTATCCCCTCACGGTGGTTGCCAGGCGCGTGCACGAGGAGCGCTTCCATCATCTGATCGCTCGCTTCCGGATCGGCGCGGGCATCGAGACCCTCCTCCGCGAGGATCCGCGCTTCTGGCACGCGCTCCGCGACGCGCTTCGGCGCGGGCGCATCGTGGCGCTGCTCATCGATCAGGACACGCGCGGCGCGGGCGTCTTCGTGCCGTTCTTCGGGCGGCCCGCGCACACGCCTCCCGGGGCGGCACTCCTCGCGCTGCGTGCCCGCGCGCCCGTGATCACGGCCTTCATCCAGCGGCGGCCGGGAGGCGGACACCTGGTCCGCATGGCGGCAGTGCCGCTCGGGGAGGGGAACGGGCGCGGGCGCGTGACGGAGCTCACCGCATGCTTCACGGCGGCCATCGAGGCGCAGATCCGGCGCGCACCGGCGGAGTGGGTGTGGTGGCACGAGCGGTGGCGCCAGCAGCCGGCGTGAGCGTCGCGCGGCGCGGCACCGCGTCGGACTTTTACCTTTACAGTGCCGCAGACCCGTGCTAGCAATTCGTGCGACCGCGAACCGAACGGGAGCGCATGCGAAGGACACGGCTACGCGCCGGGCTGCTCGTCGTCGTAGCCGCCGCCCTCGCCGGGATCGGCTACGAGGTCTCGCGCACCGTCGGTGCGCACCGCGCGCGCACCCTCGCGGATCTCGGGAGCGACTTCCTCCCCACGGTCGCGCAGCACATCCGCAGCTTTCGCCGGATCAAGGTGGAGAAGGGGAGAACGTTGTGGGAGATCACGGCTCGGGACGCCCAGTTCTTCGACAAGCAGGACGAGATCGTCGTCCGCGAGCCGCAGCTGACGTTCTACCTTGCCGACGGCGAGCGGCGCGCACACGTCTCGGGGGCGGAGGGCCGGCTGGTGCTCGACGGCCGCGAGCTGCGAGCGCTCACCCTCCGCGGGGGCGTCACCGTACGGCTCGACGACCTCGAGCTCGAGACCGGCGAGGCGACCTACGACCGCGCTCGCGACCTCATCACCTCCCCGGGGCCCGTGCGGATGCACGGACGCACCCTCGACGTCAGCGGACGCGGCATGGAAATCGACGTCGCGCCGCAGCACGTGCGCCTGCTGGAGGACGTGCACACCACCGTGCGGAGCGATGCGGCACCTTCCTGAAGCGCTCGCCGCGGCCGTTCTGGCCGCGTGCGCCATCGACCACGTGTGGGCCGCGACCCCCGACGAGCCGTCGGGCGGGGGGCTGTTCGACCTCGGCAGCGTCACCAATCGCAAGGAGCCGATCACGGTGGATGCCGACGCCCTCGAGTACGACTACAAGAACAACGTGGTGGTGTACCGCGGCGACGTCCAGGCGGCCCAGGGACAGGTGAAGCTCCGCAGCGACACCTTGACGGTCACCTTCGAGAGCGCGAAGGACGGCACCCAGCCGAAGACCGCCGATCCTCCGCTGCCCGATCCCGCTTCGAAGGGAGGCCAGCGGGTGCACGAGGTCGTCGCGGTAGGCCACGTGCGCATCGACCAGGGCACGCGCTGGGCGACGGGAGGCAAGGCGGTCTTCGAGCAGACCGCGCGCACCCTGGTGCTCACCGAGAACCCGATCCTGCACGAGGGCCCCAACGCGGTCGCGGGCGACCGGGTCGTGGTCTACCTCGACGAGAACCGGAGCGTGGTCGAGGGCGGCCGCAAGCGCGTGAAGGCGGTACTCTACCCGAACAAGGACGGAACGCTCGGCGCGGCGAGGGAGAACCCGGAGCCCGCGCGTGGCGTGCCGGCAGCCGAGCCGGAGGCGGCACGGCCGTGAACGGCACCGGAGCCACCCTCCTCCGCGCCGAGTGTCTGACCAAGTCGTACGCCGGGCGCCGGGTGGTGTGCGACGTCTCGATCGAGGTCCACGCCGGGGAGGTGGTCGGCCTCCTCGGCCCGAACGGCGCCGGCAAGACGACCACCTTCTACATGATCGTCGGCCTCACCCGGCCGGACGCCGGAACGGTATTCTTGAACGGCGAGGACGTGACCGCGCTGCCCATGTACGAGCGAGCCCGGCGGGGCGTGAGCTACCTGCCTCAGGAGCCGTCGGTCTTCCGCAAGCTCACCGTGGAGGAGAACATCCGCGCGATCCTCGAGACCCTCGACCTGAGCCCCGACGAGCGCGCCGAGCGCTGCCGGCGATTGCTCGACGAGCTCGGCATCGCCCGGCTGGCGAGGAACAAAGCGTACTCCCTGTCCGGCGGCGAGCGGCGACGCGTCGAGATCACGCGCGCGCTCGTCATCTCGCCTTCGTTCATGCTCCTCGACGAGCCCTTTGCGGGCATCGACCCGATCGCTGTGGTTGACATTCAGAACATTGTGACTCAGTTAAAGGAACGGGGCATCGGAGTTCTCATCACGGACCACAATGTGCGCGAGACCCTCGGCATCTGCGATCGGGCCTACATCCTGAACGAGGGCACCGTGCTCGAGGAGGGTGTGCCCGCCCGCATCGCGGAAAGCCCGCGGGCGCGCGAGATCTACCTGGGTGAAAAGTTCCGCCTGTAGTAGCGGACCGTAGGCAGCATGGCCAACGACGCGCGCATCGTGCTCCAGCAGCGGCTCTCACAGCAGCTCGTGATGACGCCGCAGCTCCGCCAGGCGATCAAGATCCTCCAGGTGTCCCGGGCCGAGCTCGAGACCCTCGTCGACCAGGAGCTGACCGAGAATCCGCTCCTCGAGGAGCAGGTGGAGGAGAAGGCCGAGGACGCCGTCCCCACCGTCGACAGCCAGACCGGCACCGAGGACTGGCAGGCGAACGGCGAGGCCCAGCCGGAGGTGCAGGAAGCCTCGAGCGTCGGCGAGATCGACTGGAAGGAGTTCGCCGAGAACTACGGCAACGACATGCACGGCTCGAGCGGGGGCACCGCGCCGAGCGACGACGACGACCGGCGACCCGCGCTCGAGAACATCCTCGTCAAGCGCACCCTCCTGCCCGATCACCTCATGTGGCAGCTCCGGCTCTCCGATCTCTCGAACACCGAGAAGGAGGTCGGGGCCATCCTGATCGGGAGCCTCGACAAGGACGGCTACCTCACGATCTCGCTCGAGGAGGCGGCGTTCCTCGCCAACGTCTGGCCCGACATCGCGATCGTCGAGCGCGTGCTCCAGCGTCTCCAGGAGTTCGACCCGCCCGGGGTGGGGGCGCGGAGCCTCGCGGAGTGCCTGCTCATCCAGCTCCGCCAGCTCGGCCTCGCCGATGATTCGCTGCCGGCGCGGATCGTACGCGACTACCTCCCGATGCTCGAGAGCCGGCGCTTCGACCGGCTCGCGCGCGAGCTCGGGGTGCCGATGGAGCAGATCGCCGAGGCCACCAAGATCGTCTCGGTGCTCGAGCCGAAGCCCGGCCGCGACTTCAGCGAGAGCGACACCCGCTACGTCACGCCGGACGTCCACGTGCACAAGTTGGGTGAGGAGTACATCGTCACGCTCAACGAGGAGGGGCTGCCGCGGCTGCGCGTGTCGTCGTTCTACCGCCGGATGCTGGGAGCGAACGGAGCTCCGGAGGCGCGGGGCTACATCCAGGAGAAGATGCGCGCCGCGGCCTGGCTCATCAAGTCGATCCACCAGCGCCAGCGGACGCTCTACATGGTCACCTCCAGCATCGTGAAGTTCCAGCGCGAGTTCCTCGATCGGGGCGTCGCGCACCTCCGGCCGCTCGTGCTGAAGGACGTGGCCAACGACATCGGCATGCACGAGTCCACGGTGAGCCGGGCGACGGCGGGCAAGTACGTGCACACTCCCCAGGGCACCTTCGAGCTCAAGTACTTCTTCACCTCCAGCCTGCGCAGCGGGCACGGGGAGGACGTCTCGGCGGAGAGCGTGAAGGACAAGATCCGCAGCATCATCGCCAAGGAAGACGCGAAGAAGCCGCTCAGCGATCAGTACATCGCCGAGCTGCTGGGCAAGGAGCAGATCGACATCGCCCGGCGCACCGTGGCGAAGTACCGCGAGCTGATGGGCATCCTGCCGTCCTCCAAGCGCAAGCAGGTCTACTGAGGCATCCCGCCGCGATGCCGCTCCCGCCTTCCGGGCCTGCGCCACAGGTCCTTCGAGATCGGGAAGGGGCCGTCATGCAGATCAACGTCACGTTCCGGCACGTCGAGCCGACCCCGGCGCTGCGCGCCTACGCCGAGGAAAAGCTCGAACGGGTGAAGAAGTACCTGCGCCGCCCCGTCGACGCGCACGTCATCCTGAGCGTCGCCAAGGAGCGGCATGTCGCGGAGATCACCCTCCAGGCCGACCACGTCACGATGTTCGCCAAGGAGGAGACCCACGACCTCTACTCGGCGATCGACCTCGCGCTCGACAAGCTCGAGCACCAGGCGCAGAAGCTCAAGGCCAGGCGCCGCGACCACAAGGGGCCCCCGGGAAACCGGGGCGTCGAGGAGACCGAGGTGCGCACCTCCGTCCTCGCGGCCGAGCCGCCGGGGCCCGGGACCGAGCGGCGCATCATCCGCACGCAGCGCGTGCCCGCCAAGCCCCTCTCGCTCGAGGAGGCCGTGGAGCAGCTCGAGCTGTCGGGCGACGAGTTCCTGGTCTTCACCAACGCGTCCAACCAGACGCTCGCGGTCCTCTATCGGAGAAGAGACGGCGGCTATGGCCTGATCGAGCCATGAAGATCACCGACATCCTCCAGGAGACCTCGGTCGTGGCGGCGCTGGCGGGGCGCAGCAAGGCCGAGGTGATCGCCGAGCTCGCCGGCGTGCTGGCGAATGAGTATCGCGAGATCGACAGGGAACGCCTGATCCAGGCGCTGGAAGATCGCGAGCGGCTGAACAGCACCGCCCTCGGCGACGGGGTGGCGATCCCGCATGGCAAGCTGCCCGGGTTGAAACGCGTGCTGGCCGCCTTCGGGCGCAGCCGCCTCGGCGTCGACTTCCAGTCGCTCGACGGGAAGCCGACGCACCTCTTCTTCCTCCTGGTGGCGCCCGAGGACTCGGCAGGGGCGCACCTGAAGGCGCTCGCCCGCATCTCGCGCCTCCTCAAGGACGAGCGGTTTCGCGCCCGGCTCATGGAAGCGGGCGGCGCGCACGATCTCTTCGAGACGATCCGCGAGGAGGACGATCGATATTGAGCGTCACGGTGCGCGAGCTGCTCGAGGCGAGCGCCCCGGGCCTCGGGCTCAAGCTCGCCGCGGGCGGCCGCGGCCTCCAGCGCCCGATCGCGCTTCCCCGCCTCCAGCAGCCCGGTCTCGCCCTGGCCGGCTTCCTGCCGCAGCTCCATCCCGACCGCATCCAGGTGCTCGGCAACTCCGAGGTGTCCTATCTCGGCACGCTCGGCCCCGAGCGAGCTCGCCAGGCGGTCGCCACGGTGGCCGCCGCCGGCGTGGCCTGCTTCGTGGTCACCAACGGGACGCCGCCGCCGGCCCCTCTCGTACAGGCCGCGGAGGCGGCCGACGTGCCGGTGCTCACCACCGCGCTCCGCACCAGCGACTTCATCCGCGCCGCTGCCACGTGGCTCGAGGAGGAGCTCGCCCCCGAAACCCAGCTCCACGCCGACCTCGTCGAGGTCCACGGCCTCGGCACGCTCATCCTCGGCAAGAGCGGCATCGGCAAGAGCGAGGCCGCCCTCGAGCTCGTGACGCGCGGCCACCGGCTGGTGGCGGACGACGTCGTCATCGTGCGGCGCATCTCGCCGACGGTGCTGCGCGGGCGCTCGGCCGAGCGGCTCGCG
This sequence comes from Deltaproteobacteria bacterium, assembly GCA_005888095.1. Lineage (GTDB taxonomy): Bacteria > Desulfobacterota > Binatia > DP-6 > DP-6 > DP-3. Next base: position 78,901 of record VBKF01000089.1, read on the forward strand.
CACCACCTGGAGATCCGCGGCCTCGGCATCATCGACGTCGAGGCCCTGTTCGGCACGCTCGCCACCCTCGACGAGCGCCAGCTCGACCTCGTGGTCGAGCTGGTCGAGTGGGCCGACACCGTCGATCGCTTGGGCTTGGTCGAGGACCGTCATCCGCTGCTCGAGGTGGAGCTGCCGCTGGTGCGCATCCCGGTCCGGCCGGGGCGCAGCATGGCGATGCTCATCGAGACCGCGGCGCGCAACCATCTCCTCCGCCGCCGCGGCCGGCACAGCGCGCTCGAGTTCACGCAGCGGATCGATCGCGACGCGGCGGGAGGCCACCGGCCGTCGTGAGCGGGCGCTTGCGGGTGGTCGTGGTGACGGGGCTTTCGGGCTCTGGCAAGAGCACCGCCATCCGCGGACTCGAAGACCTCGGCTTCTACTGCATCGACAACCTGCCCGTGGCGCTGATCCCCCGCTTCGTCGAGCTCTGGGAGAGCTCGGGCGAGGACGTGACGCGCGTCGCGCTCGGCATCGACGTGCGCGAGCGGCGCTTGCTGGCCGAGTTCCCGCGCATGTGCAGCGAGCTCCGGCAGAGCGGCGTGGAGCTCGAGGTCCTCTACCTCGAGGCGACCGACGACGTCCTCGTGCGCCGCTTCAGCGAGACGCGGCGTCCGCATCCCGCGGCCGAGGGCGGCAGCCTGGCCGACGGCATCCGTCGCGAGCGCGAGAAGCTGCGGCCCTTGCGGGAGGTCGCCGACCGCGTCCTCGACACGAGCGCGCTCACCGTTCACGAACTCCGCGCCGCGCTCCGCGAGCTGATCGAGCGCGCCGGGCCCGGCACGATGACCGTGTCGCTCGTGTCCTTCGGCTACAAGTACGGTCTCCCGAGCGACGCCGACCTCGCGATCGACTGCCGCTTCCTGCCGAATCCCTTCTTCGTCGAGGAGCTCCGTCACCGCACCGGGACCGACCCGGCGGTGGCCGAGTACGTCCTCGCGCGCGACGAGACCGAGGAGTTCCTGCAGCGGCTCACCGACTTCCTCGATTTCGCCCTGCCGCGCTACCTGCGCGAGGGGAAGAGCTATCTCACCATCGCCCTCGGCTGCACGGGGGGCCGCCACCGCTCCGTCGTGCTGGTCGAGGAGCTCCGCCGCCGGCTCGCGGCCCGCGGCCACGCCGTGCTGCTCCGGCACCGCGACGCCGAGCGTTGAGAGTCTGTGGCTCCGGCGCCTTGCCGCTCCGGGGGTCGGAGAGTAGATCTTGGTCATGGTCGGCATCATCGTGATCGGACACGGGCGCGTCGCCGTGGAGATGGTGCAGACGCTCGAGAGCGTCCTCGGACCAATCGAGGGGCTCGAGGCGATCGCGACCTCGTACGAGGACAGGCCGGAGGAGATCCGCGAACGCGTGGCGGCGGCCGTCCGGCGGGTCGACCGCGGGCAGGGGGTCATCATCCTGACCGATATGCTGGGCGACACACCGACCAACCAGAGCCTCGCCGTCGCACGAGAATGCGGCGCCGAGGTCGTTGCCGGCGTCAACATGCCGATCCTGATCAAGCTGACCACCGCCCGGGACCAGATGGACGCCCGCACGCTGGCGCGCTTCATCCAGCGATACGGGCAGGAGCACATCGTCTGGGCCACCGGCCGGTGAGCCGGCATGAGGGATTCCCCGCAGCAGGAGCAGCGCGCGACCCTGGAGATCCGCAACAAGCTCGGCCTCCACGCGCGCGCCGCGAAGCTGATCGTGGAGACCGTCACCACGTATGACGCCGACATCAAGATCGCCAAGGACGGCCAGACCGTCGACGGGAAGAGCATCATGGGCATCATGATGCTCGCCGCCGAGCAGGGGAGCCGGATCGAGGTGACGGCGAGCGGCCGGCAGGCCCGCGAGGCGCTCGCGGCGATCCGGGAGCTGATCGACGGCCGCTTCAACGAGCCCGAGTAGCCCCGGCGCGCTTGCCCCGCCGGACGGCGTTCGGTTATACCCGCCAGCCCGAGGGACCCGAGGAGGCAAAGCCGGATGCTCAAGGATTACGTCTTCACATCGGAATCGGTCAACGACGGCCACCCCGACAAGGTCTGCGACCAGATCTCCGACGCCGTGCTCGACGCGTTGATCGCGCAGGACCCCGACAGCCGGGTGGCGTGCGAGTCGCTGATCAAGACCGGGCTGGTCGTCGTCGCCGGCGAGATCACCAGCCAGGGGAAGGTGGAGTTCGGCGAGATCGCCAAGCAGGTGATCCGCGACATCGGCTACACGAGCGCCGACACCGGCTTCAACTGCGACAGCTGCACGATCGTCACCGCCATCGAGAAGCAGTCTCCCGACATCTCGCAGGGGGTGACCGCCGGCGCCGGGCTGTACAACAAGGAGCAGGGCGCCGGCGACCAGGGGATGATGTTCGGCTATGCCTGCGACGAGACGAAGGAGTACATGCCGTTCGCCATCTACACCGCGCACCGCATCGGCCAGCGCCTGGGCGAGGCGCGGCGCGCGGGACTGCTCCCCTTCCTCCGGCCGGACGGGAAGTGTCAGGTGTCGGTCGAGTACCGCGACGGCCGGCCCGTGCGCGCCCACACCGTGGTGGTCTCCACGCAGCACACGCCCGAGGTGACGCACGGCGCGCTCAAGGAGGCCATCATCGAGGAGGTGGTGAAGAAAGTCGTGCCGCCGGAGTTCCTCGACAAGAACACCGTCTACTTCATCAACCCGACCGGCCGCTTCGAGGTCGGCGGGCCGCAGGGCGACTGCGGCCTCACCGGACGGAAGATCATCGTCGACACCTACGGCGGCTACGGGCGGCACGGTGGGGGCGCGTTCAGCGGCAAGGACCCGAGCAAGGTCGACCGCAGCGCCGCCTACATGGCCCGTTACATCGCCAAGAACCTGGTCGCGGCGGAGCTCGCTCGCACCTGCGAGGTGCAGGTGGCGTATGCGATCGGCGTGGCGGATCCGGTCTCGGTGGCGGTCAACACCTTCGGGACGGCCGCCATCCCGGAAGATCACATCGCGCGGATCGTGCGCGAGCACTTCGACCTCAGGCCCGCGGGGATCATCGAGACCCTGCGTCTCAAGCGCCCCATCTACCGGCGGACCGCCTCCTACGGCCACTTCGGGCGCGTGCCCGACGGCAACTACTTCACGTGGGAACGGACCGACCGCGTCGACGAGCTCCGCGCGGCGGCCAACCTCGGTCGCCGGCCCGAGGCGCACTGATGGCGGCCAAGAAGTACGACGTGAAGTCGCTCGCGCTGGCGGAGGAGGGCCGCCGGCGCATCGCCTGGGGCGACGAGCGCATGCCGGTGCTGCGGCAGGTGCGCGCGGAGTTCGTGCGCGACAAGCCGCTGCGCGGTCTCCGCGTTTCTGCGTGCCTGCACGTCACGACCGAGACCGCCAACCTGATGCGCACGCTGCGCGACGGCGGCGCCGACGTGGCGCTCTGCGCCTCCAACCCGCTCTCCACGCAGGACGGCGCGGCGGCGGCCCTCGTCCGCCACGAGAAGATCCCCGTCTACGCGGTGTGCGGCGAGGACCGGAAGCGGTACTACGCTCACCTCCGCGCGGCCCTCGACCGTCGTCCGCAGGTGACGCTCGACGACGGCGCCGATCTCGTGACGCTGCTCCACACGGAGTACGCCGCGCAGGCGGCCGAGGTCATGGCCAGCATGGAGGAGACGACGACGGGCGTCATCCGCCTGCGCGCCATGGAGCGCGACGCCGCGCTCAAGATCCCGGTGATCGCCGTCAACGACGCCGACACCAAGTACCTCTTCGACAATCGCTACGGCACCGGCCAGTCGACCATCGACGGCATCATCCGCGCCACGGGCATGCTGATCGCCGGGCACGTCTTCGTGGTGTGCGGCTACGGCTGGTGCGGCCGCGGGGTGGCGTCGCGGGCGCGCGGCATGGGCGCGGAGGTCGTCGTCACCGAGGTCGATCCCATCCGTGCCCTCGAGGCCGCGATGGACGGCTACCGGGTCATGCCGATCAAGGAGGCCGCCAGGGTCGGGGACGTCTTCGTCACGCTCACCGGCGACATGCACGTCATCCGCGGCGAGCACTTCCCGCTCATGAAGGACGGCGCCATCCTCGCGAACTCCGGCCACTTCGACATCGAGATCGACCTCGAGGCGCTGCGCAAGCTCGCCCGGCGCGTCGACCGCGGCGTGCGCCAGCACGTCGACGCCTACGTGCTCGCGAACGGCCGCCGGCTGTTCGTGCTCGGCAGCGGCCGCCTCGTCAACCTGGCGGCCGCCGAGGGCCACCCGCCCGACGTCATGGACATGAGCTTCGCGACCCAGGCGCTCGTCACGCGCTGGGCCGTCGAGCGGAGCCGGGACGGCGGCCTGGCCGTCAAGGTCCACAACGTGCCGCGCGAGGTGGAGCTGCGCGTCGCGACCCTCAAGCTCGAGTCGATGGGTCTCCGCATCGACCGGCTCACCCGCGAGCAGCGCGAGTACCTGACCTCCTGGCACGTCGGGACCTGAGCGCGGGAGCTGCGGGGTCGCCGCGGCGGCGCCCCGTCCCGCCACGCCCGGCGTCCGGGTCACACGAATGTCGCGGCCACCGAGTCGGCGTAGCGGAGGCCGCGAGGCGTGAGCCGCAGGCGGCCGGCGGCGAGCTCGGCGAGGCCGTCGGCGGCGAGGCCGGCGACGTGCGGGAAGGCCTCCTCGAGCGGGACGCCGAAGCGGCGGCGGAACACGTCGAGATCCACACCCGCCGTCTGCCGCAGGCCGCAGAAGCAGAACTCGGCGCGCGCCTGGGCCTCGGTGAGCCGCTCGTCGCTCGCGATCGGCGGACGGCGACCGGCCGCCGCCGACATGTACCGGGCGGGCACGCGCTCGTTCATCCAGCGCCGACCCGGGGCAGGCTCGCGGCTGAAGGAGTGGGCGCCGGCGCCGACGCCGAGGTAGTCCGAGCCGTCCCAGTAGGCGAGGTTGTGGCGCGCTTCCCGCCCGGGCTGCGCGAAGCTCGAGATCTCGTAGCGCCGGTAGCCCGCCGCGCCGAGGACGGCGACGGCCGTCTCGGCCATGGCGGCCTCGTCGTCCTCGGCGACGGGAACCAGGCGGCGTGCGGCGCGCCAGGCATGAAAGGGCGTCCCCTCCTCGTAGGTGAGGGCGTAGGCGGAGACGTGCGCCGGGTCGAGCGCGATCGCCGCACGCAGGTCCTGCTCCCACTCGGCGAGCGTCTCGCCCGGCACGCCGAAGATCAGGTCGAGGCTCACGTTCTCGAGCCCCGCCGCGCGGGCCGCCTCGACCGCCGCCAATGTATCCGCGGGCGCGTGGTCGCGGCCGAGCGTCCGCAGGTGGCCCGCCGCAAACGACTGCGCGCCGAGGGAGAGGCGGTTCACCCCCGCGGCCCGGTAGCCCGAGAGGCGCGCGACATCCACCGTGCCGGGATTCGCCTCGAGCGTGATCTCGGCGCCGGCCACCAGGCCGAAGCGACGGGCGACGGCCTCGAGCAGGGCGCCGATCGCGGCCGGCGAGAAGAGCGACGGTGTGCCGCCACCGACGTAGACCGTCTGCGCGGCGCGCCCGGCGAAGTCGCCCGCTGCCGCGTGAGCCTCGAGCTCCGCGAGGAGCGCGGCCGCATAGTCGCGCTCCGGGACCTCGCGCGCCGCCTGGACGTTGAAGTCGCAGTACGGGCAGACGCGCCGGCAGTACGGCACGTGCACGTAGAGCGCGAAGTGCTCCGCCGTGCTCACCGGTAGCGCCTGAGGACGGCGATGACGACGCCCCGAATCTCGACGTCGCCCGCGGGCGCGACAATGGGCGCCAGACGCGCGTTGGCCGGTACCAGGCGCACGCGCCCGCGCTCGCGATGGAGCTTCTTGACGGTGGCGTCGCCGCGCACCAGGGCCACCACCGTCGCTCCATTGGGTGCATCCTGGCGCGACTCGACCACGACGAGGTCGTCGTCGAGGATGCCCTCGCCGACCATCGAGTCGCCGCTCACGCGCAGCGCGAAGGTCTCGCCCCGGCCGAGCATCTCCTCGGGGAGCGTCACCGTCTCCGGCGTCTCGACCGGCTCGATCGGGACGCCGGCCGCCACGCGGCCGAGGAGCGGGACGGTGACCGCCCGGCTCGCCGTGGCGGGGCCGACCACCTCGAGCGCGCGGCTCTGGTGCGGCAGCCGCTTGATCAGGCGCTTGCGCTGCAGGTTCCGGAGGTGCTTGTGCACCGTGGCCAGGGAGGCGAGCCGGAAGTGACGGCCGATCTCCTCGAGCGTCGGCGCATAGCCGTGCTGGTCGATGTACTCGCGCAGGTAGTCGAGCACCTGCTTCTGCCGCTTGGTCATCATCGTCCGGCCCACCCCCAAAGGCGTCGCCAGGGTAAGCGAAGGAAAGGCGAATGGCAATGTTCCGCTGCTAGGCATTGCGGCGGCCCGCCCCGGGGCCCATAGCCGGACGACGCCCCACGGACGAGGAGGTCGATCATGCGGTCACGGTTCCTGCTGGCTGTCACCCTGGCGCTCGCCGCAGTCCCGGCGGCGGGCGCGCGCATGCGCATGCCGCTGCGCTGCTGCCTCGAGCTCGAGATCCCCGACGTGCCGCGCGCCCCGATCTGCGCGCAGCTCAAGTCCCGTCGCCCGCGGCTCGCCTGCCGGCTCCTCGGCGGCCGGCCCGTGGGCCACGGTGACTGCAGCCCTGCGCTCTGCGTGGCCGGACACTGACTTGACTGCCGGCGCGGCGGCGCCTCTTCTGGGCCGCGTGGCGACGTTGCGCGAGCTCGCCGCCGTCTGTGAACAGCTCGCCCGCACGCGCAGCCGGCGCGACCTGGCGCGGCAGGTGGCGGACTTCCTCGGCGGTCTCGAGGCCGAGGAGGTCCGGCCCGCCGTGCGATTCCTGCTCGGCCAGGCCGGCCGCGGCGGCGCCGTGAGCGGACAGACGCTCTGGCCCGTGCTCCTCCGCCTGGTCGGCGCGGCGGCGCCCGCCGACGTCTGGGCGGGCGCGGTCGACTTCGGCGAGGCCGTCGAGCGCCTGCTCGCGCGGCGCGAGACGCCGGCGGACCTTCCCGCGCTCGGCCTGCTCGACATCGAGGAGCGCGTGCGGGCCCTGGCCGGCGCGCGGGGCGCGGGCTCGCGGGCCGAGAAGGAGCGGCTCCTCGCCGACCTGTTCGCCCGCTTGACGCCGCTCGAGGCCAAGTACGTCGCGAAGAACCTGATCCGCGAGATGCGGACGGGAGCCGCGGAAGGCGTCCTGCTCGACGCGCTGGCGCTCGTGGCGGGCGGCGACCGGGCCGCGGTCGCCCGTGCGCACATGCTCGAAGGAGACCTCGGCGAGGTCGCCGCGCTCGCGCTCGCGCACCGCGGCGGGCCCTTGCCGGCGAGCGCCCTCGCCTACTTCCGCCCACTCCGTCCCATGCTGGCGCATACCGCGGAGAGCGTCGGCGAGGCGCTCGCGGCCTTTGGCGGCCGGGCGGGGGTGGAGTGGAAGCTCGACGGGGCACGCGTGCAGGTACACCGCCGCGGCGACGAGTGCCGGCTCTACTCGCGCCGCCTGCAGGATCTGACCGCCAGCCTGCCCGACGTCGTCGCCGCGCTGACGCGCGGGCTCGCCGCCCCGGCAGCGATCCTCGAGGGCGAGGTGATCGCGGTCGACGCCGCCAGCCGAGCGCTCCCCTTCCAGGAGCTCATGCGGCGCTTCCGGCGCATCCGCGACATCGGCCGTCTGGAGCGCGAGGTGCCGGTGCGGCTCTACCTGTTCGACGCGCTCCAGACGAGCGAGGAGTCGCTCATCGACCGTCCGTACGGCGAGCGCTGGGCTGCGCTCGAGCGCGTGCGCGGCACGCTGCCGACCGCGGCGCGCGTCGTGCCGGCGAGCGCGGCCGAGGCGGAGGCCTTCGCCGCCGCCGCGCTCGCCGACGGCTTCGAGGGCGTGATGGTGAAGGGGCTCGACGCGCGCTACACGCCCGGCGTCCGCGGCCGGGGCTGGCTCAAGGTGAAGCGCGCGACGACGGTCGACCTGGTGATCATCGCCGCCGACCATGGCTACGGCCGCCGCCACGGCTGGCTCAGCAACTACCACCTGGCGGCGCGCGACGCGGACACGGGACGTCTCGAGCCGGTGGGAAAGACCTTCAAGGGGCTCACCGACGCGGAGTTCCGCGCCATGACCGACCGCCTCTCGGCCCTCGCCATCCGCGAGACGGGGCCGACGGTCCACGTCGAGCCTCGGATCGTGGTGGAGGTGCTGTTCACGGACCTGCAGCGGAGCCCGACCTACCCCGCCGGGCTCGCGCTGCGCTTCGCGCGCATCGCTCGCATCCGCGACGACAAGACGCCCGCCGACGCCGACACCGTGCAGCATCTGCACGGGCTCTTCGCGCGGCAGCAGGCGCGGGCCGCCGGGAGGGAGGGAGAGACTTGAGCCGTCGCGGGTGGTTGAAGCCCTCCTCGCGGGCGGCTAGGCTCGGCGCCGTGTGGCGGGGACCGGTCGCCGCGCTCGCGTTGCTCGCGGGCCTTGCGGTCACGCTCGCGCAGGGCAGCGAGGGCGATGCGGAGCGCGTGGTACGCTACACCAACGATCAGCTCACCGTGCGGCTCGCGCGCGCGCCCGTCGGCGAGGTGCTCGACGAGATCGGCCGGGCGAGCGGCGCCGAGATCCGCGGCCAGCCGAATCCCCGCGAGGTCAGCGCGGCGTTCGAGGATGTCCCGCTTCCCGATGCGCTGCACCGGCTGCTCGGGAACCAGAACTTCACGCTCAAGTACGGGGAGAAGGGCCGGCTGGTCGCGATCGACCTGCTCGGGGGCCCGGCGACGGCCCCGGCCAGCATCACGCCCGCCGGCGCTCGCCCGTCCTCGACCACGATGCCGACACCCCCGCCGCAGAACCTCCAGGAGGCATTGCGGCGCCATCCTCCCGTGCCGGTCACGGGCGCGCTCGCCACGGCCCTCGGCACGAACGCGGCCTCCGTCGACCAGCTGCTCAACACGGTCCTGCACCACGACGACGCCGGCGTTCGCCAGGAGGCGCTGCGCGCCACGCTCAACGCCGTCGAGTCCGATGCCGCCCTGCGCGGCAGCCTGCTCGCGACGGTCAACACCATCGACGATGCGGCGCTCGGCGCCTCGCTGCGCGGCATCGCCGGCGACCGCGCCGAGGAGCTCATGGCGCAGGTGGCGACCCAGGCGCGCGCCAGCGAGCTCAGGGTAAAGGCCTCCTCCGTGCTCCAGCAGCTCCGTGCGCAGGCGAGCGCGGCGCACCCCTGACGGCAGTCGGCTTCCCTACGGGTGGCGGCGGCGGTAGTGGGCGACGGCGGCGTTGTGGGCGGCGAGGGTCGCGCTGAAGGTGTGCGTACCGTCGCCACGCGCCACGAAGTAGAGGTAGTCGACCGGCGCCGGCTCCACGGCGGCCTCGAGCGAGGCGCGGCCGGGGTTGGCGATCGGCCCGGGTGGCAGGCCGGGAATCGTGTAGGTGTTGAACGGTGTGGGACGGCGGAGGTCGGCGCGCGTGAGCGTCCGGTCGCGGCCCTCCCGCCCGTAGAGGACGGTCGGGTCGGACTGCAGCGGCATGCCGCGCCGCAGCCGGTTCAAGAACACGGCCGCCACCAGGGGGCGCTCCTCCGCGCGCGGCGTCTCCGCCTCGACCAGCGAGGCCAGCGTCACCGCCTGATGCGCGCTCAACCCGAGGTCGGCGGCGCGCAGCACGAGCTCGGGGGTGAACACCTCGCGGAAGCGGTGCACCATGCTGCGGAGGATGCGCTCCTGCGGCGTGGCGAGGGGGAACGCGTAGGTGTCGGGGAAGAGGTAGCCCTCCGCGCCCTCGGGCGGGAGATCCTCGTCGGCGAGGAAGCGCGCGTCCTGGAGCACGCAGAGGAAGCTTTCCTCGGAGCCGAACCCGGCCGCGGCGAGCAGCGCGACGACCTCGCGCACGGTGCGCCCCTCGGGGACGACGACGACGTGCAACGGGTCCGGCGGCCCCGTGATGCGCGCCAGCAGCTCGAGCGGCGAGAGCGGTCGCGTGATGAGGTACTCGCCCCAGTGCACCGCGCGGTCCTGGCGGGTCAGGCGGGCCCAGAGGACGAGCGGGCGCGGGTGACGGAGCACCCCCTGGCGCGCCAGGTCCGCGGCCACCTCGGCGAAGCGCTCGCCCTCGTCGACGGTGACGGCGACCGGCGCGGCGACGGGCGGACCGGGCCGGTGAAGGGCCAGCGCGAGCCCGACGGCCCCGAGCCCCGCGGCGCCCGCGAGCGCCAGCAGGCCCCGCCCGAGACGGCTCCCGGTCACGGGCGGCGCGCGGCCAGGTACCCCTGGAGGATCAGCGTGGCCGCCACCTGGTCGATGACCTCGCGACGCCGCCGGCGGCGGACGTCGGCCTCCAGCAGCGCCCGTTCGGCCGCCACCGTGGTCAGGCGCTCGTCCCAGAACTCGAGCGGCAGGCCGAGGTGGGCGGCGGCCTGCTCCGCAAAGCGGCGCACCTTGGCCGCCTGCGGACCCTCCGAGCCGCTGAGGGCGAGGGGCAGACCCACCACCAGCCGCTCGGGCGTGTAGGGGGCGAGCAGCGCGGCGAGGGCCTCCACGTCACGACGTCCTCCGACCCGACGAACCACGCCCACCCCCTGTGCCGTGATGCCGAGCTCGTCGCTCACCGCGACGCCGATCCGCGCCTCGCCGACGTCGAGCGCCGCGATGCGCATGCCGACATCACGCTTAGCCGCGCGCCGCCCGGGCGGTCAAGCGACGCCCGTCTCAAGTGTTCCGTCCGAACGGCCGATATGCGGAACGGCCGCCCGAAGCACGGTACCGGCCTGAAGTGATGGACAAACGTCGAGTTCGTTTGGCACGGTACACCATCGCAATCTCGAGCCTCAGATGGAACCTGGTCACCCTGACCTGCGTCGCGGCCCTGCTGCACGTGGGCCACGCGGGAGCGGCGCGCCGCAAGCGCCCGGCGCGGGCCCCCCATGGCCATGGGAAGCCGTGCGATACGGGCTCGACCACGCGCGCCCCTCGCAGCTGCCCGCGCGGGACGCGAGGCTCCGCGGCCGAGCACCTGAACGTGCGGCGGGGCGATACGCTGGAGGCGATCCTCGCCGAACGCGGCATCGGCACCGCCGAAGCACGGCCCTGGCTGGCGGCCGCGGCACGCGTCTACGACCTCCGCCGCATCCGCCCTCGGCGCGGCGTGAACCTCACCTTCGACCGCGCCACGCACGCGCTCGAAGCCGTCCGCTACCAGATCGACGGCCGCACGCTCCTCGTCCTCGAGGCGCAGGAAGATGGGACGATCGCGGCTCGCCGCGAGCTGCTGCCCTACTTCGTCGAGGTGAGGGGGGTCGCGGGCCGCATCGAGCGCGGGCTGAGCGAGGACGCGGTCGAGTTCGGCATGCCGGCGCGGGTCGTGTCCGACCTGGCGGACATCTTCGGATGGGACGTCGACGTCGCCGGCGACCTCCGGCCGGGCGACGAGTTCCGCGTCGTCTACGAGGACATCTGGCAGACCGGCGGCACGCGGCCCGAGCCCGGCAACGTGCTCGGCGCGCAGATCGTGTCCCGCGGGCGGACGACCACGGCGATCTTCTTCGAGGACGCGGACGGCAATGGCGGCTACTACCGGCCGAGCGGTGACGCCCTCTCCCGGACCTTCCTGCGCTATCCGCTCGAGTTCACGGAGATCACCTCCGACTTCTCGCTTCTGCGCCTTCATCCCATCCTGCACATCTTCCGTCCCCATCGCGGCGTGGACTTCGCGGCGCCTCGCGGCACGCCCGTGCGCGCCGTCGCCGACGGGACGGTCAGCTACGCGGGCCGGCTGAAGGAGCTCGGCCGCTGCGTGCGCATCGATCACGCGGGAGCGCTCACCTCCTCGTACGGGCATCTGTCGGGCGTCGCCCCCGGCGTGCAGGCGGGGGCGGCGGTCAAGCGCGGGCAGCTGATCGGCTACGTCGGAGCGACGGGGCTGGCGACCGGCCCGCACCTCCACTATGCGCTCGACCGCGACGGTGAGTACGTCGACCCGCTGGCGCTGAGCGGCGCCATCGAGCAGCCCGTACCGGCCTCGGCGCGCCGCGCCTTCGAGCGCGTGCAGGCCGAGATGACCCGCGAGCTCGCCTCGCTCCCCGAGATGGCACACCCGCTCACGGTTACGCTCTCGCACCGAGGCCCCGGCCCGGAGTAGCGCGACGCGCTACCTGGACGGCCCGCGCCCGCGCCTCTTCGCCCACCGCGGCGCCTCCGGCCTGTTTCCCGAGAACACCCTCGACGCCTTTGCCGCCGGCATCGGTGGGGGGGCAGAACGGCTCGAGCTGGACGTGCACGCCACCGCCGACGGGCAGGTGGTCGTGATCCACGACGAGACCCTGGAGCGCACGACGGACGGCACGGGCCTCGTCCGCGCCCTTCCCCTCGCCGCCCTCCAGCGCCTCGACGCGGGCTACCGCTTCCGCGCCCCCGACGGGACCCATCCGTTCCGCGGCCGCGGGCTCCGCGTGCCGACGCTGGCCGAGGTCTTCACGGCCTTCCCGGGCGTCCCGCTCAACATCGAGCTGAAGCAGACCGATCCCCCGGCGGAGGCCGCGCTGGTCGCCGTGCTCGATCGCTTCGCGGCCCGCGACCAGACGCTGCTCGCCGCCGAGGACGGCACGATCATGGCCCGCATGCGCGCCGCCGCGCCCGACGTGCTGACCAGCTTCTCGGCCCCCGAGGTGGCCGAGTGGGTCTTCCGCCTGCGCGACGGCCGGCTCGCCGGCTACCGTCCGCCCGGCGTCGCCCTCCAAGTGCCGCCCGCGTTCGGCGACGTGGCGCTCGTCACGGCCGAGTCGGTCGCCGCCGCTCACCGGCTCGGCCTCGAGGTGCACGTGTGGACCATCAACGACGAGGCGGAGATGGAGACGCTCCTCGACCTCGGGGTGGACGGGATCATGACCGACTTCCCCGCGCGCGGGGTCGCGGTGCTGCGCGGGCGCGGGCTCCGCTGAGGACGCTCAGCCGGCGGGCCGCGGCGCGACCTCCCCGATCAACGCCAGCAACCCGTCGTGCAGCACGCCGTTCGACGCGATCATCCCCGGCCGCAGCGGCGACGGCTGGTTGAACACGAGCGGCCGGCCCTCGAGGTCGGTTGCCCGCCCGCCCGCCTCCTCGACGAGCAGCGACCCGGCGCAGATGTCCCACTCGTTCTTCGGCGTGAGCGTGAAGGTCGCGTCGCCGGCGCCGGTGGCGATCTCGGCCAGCTTGAAGGCGACGCTGCCGGTGAGCTTGACGTGGACGTGAGGCTTGAAGGCGTCCCACTCGCCGCGCTTGTCCTCGGAGCGGCTGGCGAGGACCACGGCATCGGCAACGCGCGCCGTCGTGCTCACGCGCGCCGGGGCGCCGTTCACCGTCGTGCCCTCGCCCCGGACCGCGGCGTAGAGGCGATCGGCGGCGGGGTTGTACTCGACCGCGACCACCGGGCGGCCATCCTCGACCAGCGCCACACACACGCAGAACTCGGGGATGTGCTGGATGAACTCTTTCGTGCCGTCGAGCGGATCGACCACCCAGACGCGCCGGTGGGCGAGGCGCTCGTGGGAGTCGGCGGTCTCCTCCGAGAGCCAGCCGTCGTCGGGGAACGCCGCCTCGACGAGCCGGTGGATGCAGCCGTTCGCCTCGAGGTCGGCCAGGGTCACCGGATTGTCGGGCCTCTTCTCGCGCGCCGCGACGCCGGGCACGTAGTAGCGCAGCACGATGGCGCCCGCCGCGCGCGCGGCCCGGACGGCGACCTCCCGCTCGCGGATGAAGGCGCTCACGGCCGTGGCTTGAGCCCGCCGTCGGGTCCGAAGTCGTGCGCCTGGTGGTATTCGCGAACCAGGTTCTCCATCAGCGCCTCGCGCCGCTCGTAGAGCCGCTTCGCTTTGCGGGGAGGATGGGCCGCGAGCGCGTAGGCCGTGAGCAGCGGCAGCGCGATCGTCGAGTCGCAGTAGCACACCACGGTGTCCGGCAGCTTGTCGGGATCGACCTTTCCCCAGCTGACGGCTTCGCTCGGCGTCGCGCCCGAGAGGCCGCCCGTGTCCACCCGGGCGTCGGTGAACTGCACGTAGTAGTCGTGCCCCTTCTCCTCGATGCCGAGCACCTCCTGCACCTGCGGCTCGGTCTGGAGGACGAAGTTCTTCGGCGAGCCGCCGCCGAGGATGAGCACGCCGCTCTTGCCGCCCGCGCGCTTCGCGCCGAGGACGATCGCCGCGGTCTCGTTCACGTCGCGCGAGACGTCGATCTTGAGCTTGCAGCCCTCGATGGCGAGGGCGGCGACGTTCATGCCTATCGAGCTGTCGCCCGGCGAGGAGGTGTAGACGGGGACCCCCTGCTCCCACGCCGCCGCGAGCAACGATTTGCGCGTCAAGCCGAGCGCCCGCTGCCGCTCCGCGACGACGCGGCCGATCAGGTGATGGAACTCGGCGGTCCCCATCTCGCGCTGGAACTCGGGCGCGAAGAGGATCCGGCGGTAGAACGCGTCGGTGTCGAGCAGCACTGCGTAGTCGAAGACGACGTCGTAGATGCGGACGACGCCATCCTTGCGCAGCGCGACGTCGTCGAGGTCGGGCCGGCCGCGGTGCATGGTGAGGCCGATGCCGAAGTGGGTGTCGTGATAGAGGTTGGCGCCGGTGGAGACGATCCAGTCGACGAAGCCGGCCTCGATGAGCGGGATCAGGCACGACATGCCGAGACCCGCAGGAGTGAGCGCGCCGCTCAGGCTCACGCCCACCGTCACGTCGTCCTCGAGCATGCGGCGCACGAAGAGCTGCGCCGCTTCGCGCAGCCGCGCGCCGTTGTAGGCGAGGAGCGCGCCGTCGACGAGCTCGCATACGGTGGTCGTCCCCGTCACCGGGCGCGGCTCGATCCGCGCCCCCGCGAGGAGCCGCTTCATCCCGCCCACGCGATCCTCCGTACCATTTCGCGACGCAATTTCAAAAGCGCACGGCGCTTGACGGCGCCGGCGCGAGCCTCTACGCAGACCGGCGTGCGTGCCCTGGCGGTGGCTCTCGCGACGGTCGGCGGCGTGGGCTACGCCCCGATCGCCTCGGGGACGGTGGGTTCGCTGGTCGCGCTGCCGCTGCTCCCCTTCCTGGCCGCGCTGCGCGACCGGGCGCCGGCCGCCTACGCGGCGCTCGTCCTCGGGCTCGTCGCCGTCGCCGTCTGGGCTGCGGGCCGCGCGGAGGATGCCCTCGGCATGGAGGACCATCCGCACATCGTGATCGACGAGGTCGCCGGGCTCGTCGTGGCCGGCGCCTTCCTGCCCGCCACCTGGCTGGCGGCGGGCGTGGCCTTCGTCCTCTTCCGCATCTTCGACGTGGTGAAGCCGTTCCCGGCGCGGCAGATCGATGGCGGCGTCGAGGGCGGGCTCGGGGTGGTCGGCGACGACCTCGTGGCGGGCGTCTATGCCGGGCTCCTCACCCGGCTCGTCCTCCGGACCCTCGCGTGATCGAGCGCGCGGCCATTCTCTCGACCGGCGACGAGCTCACCACGGGCCGCATCGTCGACACCAATGCCAGCTGGATCGCCGATCAGCTCTTCGCCCTCGGCATGGACGTCGTCGCCGTGCTCACGGTCGGCGACTATCCCGAGCGGCTCGCCTGGGCCTGGCAGCAGGCGCTCGAGCTGGCCGAGGTCGTCATCTCGACGGGCGGCATCGGACCCACGACGGACGACCTGACCAACGAGGTCGTCGCCCGCGTTCTCGGCGTGCCGCTCGCCGAGGACCGCGCGTCCGCCGAACGCATCCGGCAGCTCTTCGCCGCGCTCGGCCGCGAGATGCCCGAGAACAACCTGAAGCAGGCCCTCCTGCCCCGGGGCGCGGTCGTCATCCCGAACCCGCTCGGCACGGCGCCGGGGTACCGCATCCATCATCGCGAGCGCCACCTCGTCGTCCTGCCCGGCGTGCCGCGCGAGATGAAGACGATGATGGACGAGACCGTGCTGCCCTGGCTGCGCACGCTGCGCGGGGGCGACGTGTACCTGGCACGCGTCTTCCAGACCTTCGGGCTCAGCGAGTCGGCGCTCGACGAGATGGTTGCCGGCGTCGTCGAGCCCGCCGAAGCCCGCGTCTCGTTCCGGGCGAGCTTCCCGGAGATCTCGCTGCGCGTCGTCGTCCACGGCGAGCCGGCCTCCGCCGCGGCCCGGCTCGAGACCCTCGCGGCGCGCATCCGCGAGCGCATCGGCCCCTACGTGTACGGCGAGGGACCGGTCACGCTCGAGGAGGTGGTCGGCCGGCTGCTGCGCGAGCGGGAGCTCACGCTGGCGCTGGCCGAGTCGTTGACGGGAGGCCTCGTCGGGCACCGCGTCACCAACGTGCCGGGCAGCTCCGCGTACCTCCGCGGCGCCGTCGTCGCCTACGCCAATCGCGTCAAGCAGGAGCTGCTCGGGGTCCGCCGGGAAACCCTCGACGCGCACGGGGCGGTCAGCGAGCAGACGGCCGCCGAGATGGCCGCCGGCGTGCGGCGCGTCTTCGGGACGGACCTCGGGCTCGCGACCACCGGCATCGCCGGTCCCGAGGCGGCCACGGCCGAGAAACCCGCCGGCACCCTGTGGCTGGCGCTCGCCGCGGCGGACGGCACGGTCACCCGGCACTACCAGCTCTGGGGCACGCGCGACTGGATGAAGCTCCTCGCCTCGCAGATCGCGCTCGACTGGCTGCGCCGCCACGCGCTCGGGCAGCCGGTGATCGACTCGCAGCTCTTCCGGCCGAAGAGCGCCTAGCTGGACCGTGCGCTGCTTCGTCGCCCTCGACCTCCCGGACGACGTCCGCGCCGCCCTCGAGCGGACCCAGGCGTCGCTCCGGCGCGAGGCGCCGCGCGCGGACCTGCGCTGGGTCGCTCCCGCGGGGCTCCACGTGACCCTCAAGTTCCTCGGCGAGGTGCCCGAGGCTGCGCTCGCGCCCGTCGCCGACGCCGTGCGCACGACCGCCGCCGCCCATGCCGGCATCACCCTCGCGCTTGCGGGGCTCGGCGGCTTCCCGAGCCTCGCGCGGCCGCGCGTGCTGTGGGCCGGCATCCCGACCGGGGTGGCGGAGGTCGGCCGGCTCGCCGCCGCCCTCGAGCGGGTGCTCGAGCCGCTCGGCTTCCCGCCCGAGAACCGTCCGTTCCGCAGCCACGTGACCATCGCCCGCGTCCGCTCGCCACGCGGGCTCGGTCGGATCAGGGCCGCGATCGAGGCCGCTCCCGATGTCGACTTCGGAAGCTGGACGGCGAACGAGGTGATCCTCTTCCGCAGCCACCTCCGGCCGACGGGCGCCGAATACGAGGCGCTCGCCACCCTCCCGCTCGCCGGGTGAGGCCCCGCGGTGGCTGAAAATAGGTAGCGCCGCCGCTGGAGAGTCGGCCGCGGCGAGGGTAGAGTGGGACACCTCACAGTCACACCGGCGGGGGGAGGGCGTCACATGAGCATCGACGTGAACCGCGAGCGGGCGATCGACCTCGCGCTCAGCCAGATCGAGAAGCAGTTCGGCAAGGGCGCGATCATGCGGCTCGGCGAGGCCGCCCTCGCCGGCGACATCCCCGCGCTCCCCACCGGTTCGCTCGGCCTCGACATCGCGCTCGGCATCGGCGGCATCCCGCGCGGCCGGGTGGTCGAGATCTACGGCCCCGAGTCGTCGGGCAAGACGACGCTCGCCCTCCAGCTCGTCGCCGAGGGGCAGAAGCGGGGCGGCATCTGCGCCTTCATCGACGCCGAGCACGCGCTCGACGTCGGCTATGCGCGCAAGCTCGGCGTCAAGACCGAGGACCTGCTCATCTCCCAGCCCGACAACGGCGAGCAGGCGCTCGAGATCACCGACACGCTGGTGCGCTCGGGCGCGATCGACGTGCTGGTGATCGATTCGGTCGCTGCCCTGGTCCCGCGCGCCGAGATCGAGGGCGACATGGGCGACCCGCAGATGGGCCTGCAGGCCCGGCTCATGTCGCAGGCGCTCCGCAAGCTCACCGCCACGATCTCCAAGTCGCGCACGATCGTCGCCTTCATCAACCAGATCCGCATGAAGATCGGTGTCCTGTTCGGGAACCCGGAGACCACCACCGGCGGCAACGCGCTCAAGTTCTACGCCTCGGTCCGGCTCGACATCCGCCGCCTCGGCGCCATCAAGCACGGCGACGAGGTGATCGGCAGCCGCACCAAGGTGCGGGTCGTGAAGAACAAGGTGGCGCCGCCCTTCCGCGAGGCGGAGTTCGACATCCTCTACGGGACGGGGATCTCGAAGGAGGGCGAGCTGATCGACATCGCCGCCGAGCAGGGCATCGTCGAGAAGACCGGCGCCTGGTACGCCTTCGGCGGCGAGCGGATCGGCCAGGGCCGCGAGAACGCGCGCGACTTCCTGCGCGAGCATGCCCAGGTGGCCGCGACGATCGAGGCGAAGGTCCGCGAGAAGTTCGGACTGAAGACCGACGCGGCCCCGGCCGCGACGGAGGGGAACGGCGCCAGTGCAGAGGGTACGCGGACGGGGGAGCCCGTCCGGAGGGGGAGGGGCGGAAAGGACTAGGACGTGGAGCTGGATGGGATCCTGCGTGAAGGGGTCGGTCGAGAGGCATCGGACATCCACCTGAAGGTCGGCGCACCGCCGATCTTCCGCGTGAGCGGCAGGCTCGCGCCGTGGGAGGGACAGCCGTCCCTCACGCGCGACGACATGAACCGGCTGTGCGAGTCGCTGCTCACCGACTCGCACCGGCAGCGGCTGCGCGAGGCGCTCCAGGTGGACGCCGGCTACGGCCACCCCGAGCTCGGGCGCTTCCGCGTGAACGTCTTCTTCCAGCGCGGCGAGCCGCAGGCGGCGCTCCGCCTGGTCCCGGCCCGCGTGCGTGACATCCGCGAGCTCAACCTGCCCCCGGTCGTCGAGCGCATCGCGGCCGAGCGCCGGGGCCTCGTGCTCGTCACCGGCACGACGGGCAGCGGCAAGTCGACCACGCTCGCCTCGATGATCGACCACGTCAACCGCTCCGCCGATCGCCACATCATCACCGTCGAGGACCCGATCGAGTACCTGCACCGCGACGACAAGTCGGTCATCAGCCAGCGCGAGATCGGCGTCGACTGCACGACCTTCGCCGCGGGCCTGAAGGGCTCGCTGCGCCAGGATCCCGACGTCATCCTGGTCGGCGAGATGCGCGACCTCGAGACCATCGAGACCGCGATCATGGCGGCCGAGACGGGACACCTCGTCCTCTCGACGCTCCACACGCTCGACGCCACCGAGACCGTCACGCGCGCCATCTCCGCCTTTCCGGATCACCAGCGGGGCCAGGTGCGTCTCATCCTGTCGAACATCCTGAAGGGCGTGGTGAGCCAGCGGCTCGTGCCCCGCGCGGACGGTCACGGCATGGTGCCCGCGGTGGAGGTCCTGGTGTCGACCGCGCTCGTCCGCGAGTGCATCGCCGTGCCCGAGCGGACGCGCGAGATCCGCGACGCCATCGCGCGCGGCTACACCAGCTACGGCATGCAGACCTTCGACCAGTCGCTCATGGCGCTCTGGCGCGAAGACCTGATCACCTTCGAGGAGGCGCTCGCCCAGTCGAGCAACCCGGACGACTTCGCGCTGAAGGCGCGCGGCATCTCCTCGACCAGCGACGGCCGCTGGGACGACTTTGACCGAAAGGAAAAGGATGCCCCGCAGGAGCGCCTCAAGGTCGACCGCTTCTAGCGGCGCGCCGGGCGTCCCCACGCCCCTCGACGTGGCCGCGCGGCTGCTCGCGCGGGGGCCGCGCACGGAGGCGGACCTCGAGACGCGCCTGGTCCGCCTCGGCTACCGGCACGAGACCGCGGCCGCCGCCGTCGCGCGCTGCCGCGAGCTCGGCTGGGTGGGCGACGCGTCCTACGCGCGCGAGCGGGCGCGGGCGCTGCGCGCGCGCGGCGCGGGCAGCCTCAAGATCGCGGCCGACCTCGCCGCGCGCGGCCTGCCGGAAGCGCTCGTCGAGGCAGCGGTGGTGGAATCGCTCACCGGCGAGCGCGAGCACGACTGGGCGCGGCGCCTCCTGGAGCGCCGGCGCCTGGGCCATGCCGCCGCGCGGGCGCGCGCCTGGGGCCTCCTCCAGCGACACGGCTTCCCCGAGGAGGTCATCGCCGGGCTGCTCGGCGAGCCGGGGTAGCGCGGCTCAGCAGTCGGCCGCGCCGTCCACGACGCGGACGAGGGCGAGGAAGCGCGCGACGTAGTCACGGCTCGCGCGGGGCAGCCGCCGGTCGTCTGCCAGCTGCCAGAAGCTCGCGCCGGGCGCGCGCCCCCGCGCCCGGTCGACGCGCCCCTCGCCGACGTTGTACGCCGCGAGCGCAAGGGGCCAGTCGCCGTAGTGGGCGTGCAGCAGGGCGAGGTAGCGGGCGGCGGCACGCGTCGCGAGGTCGGGCTCGAGGCGCTCGTCACGCCGGCGGTTGACCACCAGGCCGAAGCGGCGCGCGGTCGACGCCTTCAGCTGCCAGAGCCCCCGGCACCCCGACGGGCTGCCCGCGTCGGTCCCGAAGCCGCTCTCGATGACCGGCAGGAGGGCCAGGCTCGAGGGCAGGCCACCCTCGGCGAACATGTCGCGGAGACGCGGCAGGTAGGCTGCGCCGCGCGCCAGGGCGTGCTGCGTGGTCGTCCACAGGGGGCGCTCCGAGCGGAGGCGACGCTCCCAGACGTCGATCTCGGGATGCGCAAAGCAGGCGAGGTCCATGGAGACGGGCGAGGGGCGCGGCGCCGGGACCGCGGCCGGGGTCGGGGCCAGGGCCGGCACGTCGACGCGGCCGACGGGCCCGCAGGCCGCGAGCAGGACCAGGAGGAGGCCGGGGACGCTGGGCCGCAAACGCACGCGGGCGGGAGCAAGGTCCCTGCCAGCCGCGCCGGCACTGTCCGCGGGGAGACCGTCAACGGTTCAGCGCCGGCCGCGTGACGCCGATGGCCAGGCTTGAACGGAAACCGCGCGTCAGGCCTCCCACCAGCGCGGCAGGGAGAGCACAGCGAGCACGATGGCGGGAAGGAAGACGCCCGGGAAGTCGACGGCCCAGTGAGCCGGCGCGAGGCGACCGCCGCACAGATCGGCGACGTGGACGAGCGCGTGGAGGCCGTAGAAGAGCGCCGTCGCCCGGAGCACGGCCGGGTGGCGCCGCGCCCCGGGGGCGGCAATGCAGAGCGCCACGCCGATCGTGATGAAGGCCGCGCCGATGTCGCGCACGAAATGGGGGTTCAGCGGTCCGGTGTCGGGCACGCTCGCCGGCAGCCCGTGATACCAGCTCGCGGGCGCCACGAGCATCCAGCAGCCGTTCGCCAGGTTCAGGAGACCGAAGAGCCAGAAGAACGCCGACATCGCGCTCACGATCCGGACGGCCGGTTCATCACCTCCGGCTCGAGCCGTGCGAGCGCCCACTCGACGGCCATCGCCCGCAAGCGCGTCTTGGACGCCGCATAGGCGGCCTGGTGCAGCGCGCCGAGCCGGGCAGCCGCCGACGAAGCCTCGTCGAGCAGGCGGTCGGGCGCCACCACGCCATTGACGAGGTTTCGCTCGAGGGCGTCCGGAGGAAGGTACGCCCGGGCGTGGAGGATCGCCTCGGTGTGCCAGCGGTGCGGCACGGCGCTCGCGGCGATGACGATGGCCCAGGTGGGCAGCGGCAGGCCGATCGCCACCTCGTTGAGGTGCAGCCGAAACGGGCCGTCCGCCCCCCAGCGCAGGTCGCAGGCGAAGGCGAGCATCGCGCCGCCCGCGATCGCGTGTCCGCTCACCGCCGCGACCGTCGGGATGGGGAACGTGAAGACGCGCAGCATGGTGCGCCCGAAGGCGAGCAGCATCCGCCGGAGCGCGTCGGGCGCGAGCGTCGGCATGAGCTTCAGGTCGAGCCCCGCCGAGAAGTACCCGGGTCGGCCGGTGATCACGACCGCACCCGGCTTCTCGCGCTCGGCGCGGTCGAGCGCGGCGCCGAGCGCCTCGAAGAAGGGGAGGCTCATGGCGTTCACCTTCCCGTCGTCGAGCGTGATGCGCGCGACGTTGCCATCCACGGTGTAGACAATCGTGTCGGCCATGGTGCTTGTCATGGCATCTCCGGGGGGTTGACACCAAGGCGAACGAAAGGCGAAGTAGGGCCATGTCCGCGGCCGCCGCCCTGCTCGATCGGCTCGGCCGGCCGGGGGACGTCCGCCTGGGGACGGCGCAGGGCGAGCCGATCCGCCAGCTCCCGACGGGGCTCGCCGCGCTCGATCGGGCGCTCGGTGGCGGGCTGCCCCGGGGACGAGTCACCGAGCTCGCGGGGCAGCGGAGCACGGGACGGACGGGGGTCGCCTGCGCCATCGTGGCGCGCGCCACGCAGGCCGGCGAGACCATCGCCTGGATCGACGTCGACGACGCGCTCGAGCCCGAGACCGTCGCGGCGGCGGGGGTGGTGCTCGCGCGCCTGCTCTGGGTCCGGCCGCGCGGCGTGCCCGATGCGCTCCGCGCCGCCGAGATGCTGCTCGGCGCGGGCGGCTTCGGCCTCGTGGCGCTCGACGTCGGGGACGCCGGAAGCCCCGGTCCGGCACCGGCCTGGCCGCGGCTGGCGCGCGCGGCCGAGCGGAGCGGCACGGCCCTCCTCGTGATCGAGCCGCAACGTCGGGCCGGCACCTTCGCGGCGCTCGGCCTCGAGGTGACGGGCCGGCGCGCGCGCTGGAGCGGCGGGCCGGGACGGCTCGTCGTGCTCGACGGCATCGACGCCCGCATGCTGATCGCGCGCAACCGCGTCGGGCGGCCGGGGCAGTCGCTCGTCCTGAGGCAGGCCTGTGCCTGAGGGCGCGACGCGTGCCGCGCATCGCCTGCCTCCTGGTCCCCGATCTGCCCGTGGCCGCGGCCTGCCGCGCCGATCCCGAGCTCGCGGGCCGGCCGCTCGTCCTCGTCGACGGCAGCGGGCCGCACGCGCACGTGATCGCCGCCTCGCGCGGGGCGCTGGCTCGCGGCGTCCAGCCGGGCCGCCACACCGTGGCTCAGGCCCGCGCGCTCGCGGCCGACCTCGTGGTGCGCACTCGCGACGCGGCCGCCGAGCGCTCGGCCGCCCACGCGCTCGCCGAGGTAGCCGCCTCGCTGGCGAGCCGCATCGAGACGGCAGCCGACGGCGCCGTCTACCTCGATGCGACGGGCGTCACCCACCTCGTCGCCAGCGAGGCCGCGCTCGCGACGGCGCTCGTCGCTCGCGCGGCCCGCGTGGACCTCGCGGCCCGCGTGGGTATCGGCGCCAGCATGACGGTGGCGCGGCTCGCGGCCGAGCACGGCGACGGGACGGAGGTGGTCTCCGCCGGCGTTGAGCGGGGGTTCCTCGCCCGTCTGCCGCTCGCCTGCCTCGCCCCGGCGCCCGACATCGCGGCCACGCTCCAGCGCTGGGGCATTCACCGGCTCGGCGACCTCGCCCGCCTGCCCGTCGCCGAGGTGGCCACCCGGCTCGGGCCGGCGGGGGCGGCGCTCATTCGGGCGGCGCGCGGCGAGGACGAGCGGCCGCTCGCGCCCGAGCCGCTGCCCGCCGCGGTGGAGGAGGCGGTGGCGCTCGAGTACGCGCTCGACAGCCTCGAGCCGCTCCTCTTCGTGCTGCGCGGGCTGGTCGAGCGAGCGGTCGCCCGGCTCGGCCTCGCCGGCATCGGCTGTGCGCGCGTCGCGCTCGCGCTCGGCCTCGACGACCGCGGCCGCGAAGCCCGCGCACTGCCCCTCGCCGCGCCGACGCGCGACGTGAAGGCGATCCTCGGCTGTCTCAGGGCGGAGCTCGAGGCGCACCCGCCGCGCGCCGCCATCGTGCACGTCGCGCTCACGGCCGTGCCCGAGGCGGTGCGGGCGATGCAGATGGGCCTCTTCGTCCCGCCCGGACCCGCGCCCGAGCGACTGGCGACGACGCTCGCCCGGCTCTCGGCGCTCTGCGGGCCGGACCGCGTCGGCGCGCCCGCCGTCGTCGACTCGCACCGCCCGGGCGCCGCCCGGACGGCGCCCTTCGCGCTCCCACCAGCGGAGCAGCCGGACCGCCCGCCGGCGGACAGCGTGTGCCGGCTGGTCGTCCGCGCGCTCAGGCCGCCGCGTCCGGTGGAGGTGTTCACCGAGCGCGGCGAGCCGGTCTTCGTACGCGGCGAGGGTCTCGGCGGGCGCGTGGTCGGCGCGGCCGGGCCGTGGCGGGTCGTCGCCGAATGGTGGAGCGAGGACGGGGTGGCGCGCGATTACTACGACCTGGAGCTCACCGACGGCGGCGTCTACCGCTGCTACCGCGAGCACGGCGGCCCGCCGCCGCCCGCGGAGCGCCGCGGGTCACCCGCGGAGCGCGAAGCGCGGAGCGGGTCATTGGACCGCTGGTATCTCGATGGCGTCTACGACTGACTACGTCGAGCTGCGCTGCCGGAGCGCCTTCAGCTTCCTCGCCGGCGCCTCGCTGCCCGAGGACCTGATCGATCAGGCGGCGGCGCTCGGCTACGATGCGCTCGCGCTCGCGGACCGCGGCGGCGTCTACGGCGCGCCGCGCTTCTTCACGGCCGCGCGCCGCGCGGGCATCCGACCGCTGGTCGGGGCAGAGGTGCCGGTCGAGGGCGCTGGCCTTCTCTGGCTCCTCGTCGAGGACCGCGACGGCTACCGGAACCTCTGTCGGCTGATCACGGCGGGCGCGCTCGGGCGGCCGAAGGGCGAGGCGCGCGTCGGCTGGGAGCAGGTGGAAGCGCATGCGCGCGGCCTCCACTGCCTCGCCGGCGGGAGCGACGGGCCGCTCGCGGGGGCGGACGCCGCCGCCAACCTCGGGCGGCTGCGCGCCATCTTCGGCGAGCGCTTGGCCGTCGACGTCCACCGCCACCACGAGCGCGCGGGCGAGCGGCTCGCGCGCCGCCTCGCCGACCTCGCCGGGGCCCACGGCGTCCCGGTCGTCGCCACCAACGACGTCCGCCACGCCCGGCCCGCAGGCCGGGCGCTGCTCGACGTCCTCACCTGCATCCGGCTCGGCACGACGCTCGACGCGGCCGGCCGCCGGCTCCTCCAGAACGCCGAGCGCCACCTGAAATCCCCCGCCGAGATGGCGGCGCTCTTCCACGACTCGCCCGACGCGATCCGCCAGAGCCGGCGCATCGCCGAGCGCTGCGCCTTCACGCTCGCCGATCTCGGCTACCGCTTCCCGGAGTTCCCGCTGCCGCCGGGCGAGACGCCGATGGGCCATCTCCGCGGGCTCACGTGCACGGGCGCCCGGGAGCGCTACCGGGCGATCACGCCGCGCATCCGCCGCCAGCTCGAGCACGAGCTCGGCATGATCGAGCGGCTCGACCTCGCCGGCTACTTCCTGATCGTGTGGGACATCGTCCGCTTCGCCCGCGAGCGCGGCATCCTCTGCCAGGGACGCGGCTCGGCCGCCAACAGCGCCGTCTGCTACGCGCTCGGCATCACGGCGGTCGACCCGATCGGCATGGACCTCCTCTTCGAGCGCTTCCTCTCCGAGGAGCGCGGCGAGTGGCCGGACATCGACCTCGACCTCCCGAGCGGGGACCGGCGAGAGGAGGTCATCCAGTACGTCTACCGCCGCTACGGCGAGCGCGGCGCCGCCATGACGGCGACGGTCATCACCTACCGCACGCGGAGCGCGGTGCGCGAGGCGGGAAAGGCGCTCGGCCTCTCGCTCGAGCAGGTCGACCGCCTCGCCAAGCTGCTGCGCGCGCACGGCTGGAGCGACGAGCACGACGAGCTCGCCGCCCAGCTCCGGAACGGCGGCGTCGACCCGGAGTCGCCGCGCATCCCGCTGCTCGTCTCTCTCGTGCGGCAGATGCAGGGCCTGCCGCGGCACCTGGGGCAGCACACCGGCGGCATGGTGATCGCCGCCGGCCGGCTCGACGAGGTCGTGCCGCTCGAGCCCGCCGCCATGCCGGGCCGGAACGTCGTCCAGTGGGACAAGGACGACTGCGCGGACCTCGGGCTCATCAAGGTCGACCTCCTCGGCCTCGGCATGCTCGCGGCGCTCGAGGAGGCGATCCCGCTGGTGCGCGCGCACGAGGGGGTGGAGGTCGACCTCGCCCACCTCCCGCCCGACGACCCGCAGGTCTACGCGATGCTCCGGAAGGCCGACACGATCGGCGTCTTCCAGGTGGAGAGCCGCGCCCAGATGGCAACCCTGCCGCGCATGAAGCCCGAGCGCTTCTACGACCTGGTGGTCGAGGTGGCGATCATCCGCCCGGGACCGATCGTCGGGCAGATGGTGCACCCCTACCTCGCCCGTCGTGCGGGGCGGGAGCCCGTCCACTACGCCCACCCGGCGCTCGAGCCGATCCTCCGGCGCACCCTCGGCGTGCCGCTTTTCCAGGAGCAGCTCCTCCGCATGGCGATGGCGGTCGCGGGCTTCACGGCGGGCGAGGCCGAGGAGCTCCGCCGGGCGATGGGCTTCAAGCGCTCCGAGGCGCGCATGCAGGCGATCGAGGCCAAGCTCCGCGCCGGCATGGACGCGCAGGGCATCAGCGGGCGCGTGCAGGACGAGATCGTCCAGCAGATCACGTCGTTCGCGCTCTACGGCTTCCCCGAGTCGCACTCGGCGAGCTTCGCGCTCATCGCCTACGCGTCGGCCTATCTCAAGGCGCATCACCCCGCGGCCTTCTTCTGCGCGCTGCTCGACGCGTGGCCGATGGGCTTCTATCACCCAGCGACGCTGGTGAAGGACGGCCAGCGCCACGGCGTCGAGTTCCGGCCGATCGACGTCACACGGTCGGACTGGAGGTGCACCATTGAAGACGGCGCGGTGCGCCTCGGGATGCGCTACGTGCTCGGGCTCGGCGAGGAGGCGGCGCGGCGGCTGGTGGCGGGGCGGCCGCTCGCGTCGGTGGCCGAGGCGGCGCAGCGAGGCTCGCTCCGCAAGGACGAGGTCGAGGCGCTCGCGCATGCCGGGGCGTTCGCCGCCTTCGGACTCACGCGGCGCGAAGCGCTCTGGCAGGCGGCGGCCGCCGAGCGCGACCCGGCGTCGCTCCTCGCCCGCGTGCGTCCGCCCGCGGCTGCGGCGCCGCTGCCGCCCATGACGCCCTTCGAGGAGACGGCGGCCGACTACGCGGCGACGCACCTGACGCCGGGACCGCACGTGATGGCGTACCTGCGCGACGGTCTGCGGGCGGCCGGCGTGCGCGCGGCGCGTGAGCTCGACGCCGTGCCGCACGGCGCCCCGGTGCGCGTCGCCGGCCACGTGATCGTCCGCCAGCGGCCGGGGACGGCGAAGGGCTTCTGCTTCCTCACGCTCGAGGACGAGACCGGGACGGCGAACGCCGTCGTGACGCCGCCGCGCTACGAGCGCTGGCGGGTCGTGCTCAACACCTCACCGCTCCTCGAGGTCGAGGGACGGCTCGAGCGAGTGGACGGCGTCACGCACGTGCGGGCGGCGTCGTTCCGCCGGCTCGAGGTGCCGGCGGAGATGCCCGAAGGGCACGACTACTGGTGAGGTGCTCAGAAGTGGCAGCACAGGACGTCAGCCGCCGGGAACATGTCACCCGTTGCCCCGCAGGCATGAACGAGGCCGGTCTTGGTGTCGTTCAGAAACTCGGCGACGCAGAACATCATCAGGTCGGCGCAGACGCTGTCCCCGCTCGCCGTCGACAGCGCGGGGAGCTTCGCCTTCAAGCAGACGAATGGTTGCGCCGGGCCCGAAACGGCCGGGTCGCCCGGCGGTCCGGGGTCGCCTTGGGGTCCGGGGTCGCCTTGGGGCCCAGGGTCGCCCGCCAGTCCGGGATCGCCCGGAGGCCCCGGGTCGCCCGGTGGCCCCTGCAACCCCAGCTCCACGGGGTCGACCTGCATCTCACGGCTGGTGCACGTCTCGCGCACCTTCAAGGTCCCCGCACCGGTCCGCCCGGTACACAGGACCATCGCGCCCGCCGGCGAGCAGAGCCCTGCCAGGAGGCCCGCCGTCACGAGTCGAAGCGTCAAGCCGGTCATCGTGCAACTCTCCTCGTCGTCATCGACGGTCGTACGGTAGCCACGAACGTGCCGGCCAGAGACGCCCGCGTGGCGGGGAGTCACCGGCTGCCGTGTGCCAGATCTGACACGCCCTGGCACGGTCGCCGAGCTCGCCATCTCAACCGCGCAGGCCGGAGGCCGTTCGCGTCCCGTCTTCGCCGAGCCGAGCGAGCGTGGCCTCCCAGACCTCTCGGGTGAGGCCCTGCGCGCTCGTCAGCTCGAGCAGCTCGCGCGCCCGCGGGCCGATTTCGCCGCTGGCCAGGTCGCTGCACGCCACGAGCCGGTCCGTGACCGCGAGGATCGCCGGCCCGGCAAGCCGCCGTGCCTCGTCGTGGTGGAGGCGGACGCCTTCGACGATTCCGGGCGGCAGCGCCCACGCGTCCAGCATCCAGGCGCCCACCTCGGGATGCCCCACGCCGAAGGCCTCGCGCTCCACGGCGTCCATGTCCTCCGTCTCCGCCACTCCGCCGACGACCTTCCAGTACTCGTCGCGGAAGCGCACGGCCAGGGCCAGGCGCCCGACGTCGAGCAGCAGGCCGGCCGTGAAGGCCTCGTCCGGATCGCCCGCCTGCAGCCGAACGGTGAGCTCCCTGGCCGCCACCGCGCAGGCGACCGAGTGCGTCCACAGCTCCTCCAAGCGGGGACGCGCGACGCCGCTACCGAGCGCGTCCCAGACCTTCACGCCCAGCGTGAGGTTCCGCACGGTGGTGAAGCCGAGCAGGACGACCGCGCGCGGGATGGTCGCGACGCGGCGGCTCTGGCCGAAGCAGGCGCTGTTGGCGAGCCGGAGCAACTTGCCGGTCAGCGCCTGGTCCCTCTCGATGACCGCGATCAAGTCGTTGGTGTTCGCGTCGACCCCGTCGCAGAGCTGGAGGATCCTGGCAAGGACGGGGGGGATCGTCGGCAGGTTCCTGCGCGCGATCACCTCCGCCCGAAGCTGCCGCACCTCCTGCTCCGTCATCGCCCTTGCGCACTTTCTCCGGCCTTCAGAGCAACCCGGTCGACGTGCGCGAGCTCCACCGACCGCCCCGAATGCATTGCCTCGCGAGCCGCCAAGAGGCCGAGCAAGTGCGCGTAATAGGGCAACCCTGCCGCGAGGTCGGCGATCCGCTCGACGGCATCGTTGCTGATCGTCATGTCCGCCCTCCGCACGCCGAAACGGACGATCGCCGCAAGCTCCGCGGGCGACATCCTGGGGACACGGATCGGCATCAATGCGCGGTCGATGGATCGGTGCTCACCGAGCAGCTCGCCGGTATTCTCCGCCACACCGACGACGATGATGGTCACGAGGACGAGATGGTCGGAAAGCGACTTGATCGTGTCGGCAAAGAGCATCTTCGTCCGGGCGTCCTCGAGGCGGTCGAACTCATCGAGGACGAGGAGGATCGGCGCTGCGCGGCTGAGAACCTGGAGCGCCTGCCGTACCACGTCGACCGTGAGGTGGCCCGCGCCGAGCAGCGAAGCGGCCCGCTCGGTCGCCTCGTCCAGGAGATCCCGGATACCGACCGCCGGCGGCAGGGCGCGCGTGAGTTGCACCTCCCGCAGGACCTTTTGCCAGATCGACAGGAAATGGTCGGTGCCATCGCAGTTCACTCGCAGGGGAAGGGTCCGGTTGTCGATGAGGTCACCACTCGCAACGACGGCCAGGGAGGTCTTTCCGACGCCCCGTTCGCCGTACAGGAGGGCATGCTGTCCACGCTGAGCAACGACGTCGGCGATCTGCGCCAGGTGCTCGGCTCGCCCGGCAAACGACTCCCGGTGCGCGATGGGCGCCGCAGGGCTGAAGGCCTCCCGAACTCGTTCGACGAGCGGCATGCCCCGTTCAAGGTCATGGGCCATCGTGAAGCTCCCGGACTGCCTTCGCCCGTGTCCCGCCTCCGTTCACCGCTTGCAGCGCGTCGAGGATCGCTGACGCGGCCACGAAGTGGAGCGCGGCCATGGTGAAGAGCGCGATGACGCGAGCCATGCCTGACAGCTTCGCCAGTTGCTGACCTCGGTGTCGCCACATGGTGGAACTGTTTAGCAACGGCGATGCCAGGTAGGTGTCAGCACGCTTTCCGCACCGCCCGAGCGTCATCACCACGTCGCGGAAGGGAGGCTCGCCCGGCAGGTGCCGCACCGGACGTTCAAGCACCGCACACGACCTCGGTCATGGTCGCCTCGCCGGACAGGGGCGTACGGCATCTGCATGCTAGCTTTCATCGAGACATTGTCGGTCGTCATCATTGCGACACCCGCCTCGAGACTTCCGCAGACGGGCGGGAGGATACGTCTGCTCCGGCGATGCCTGGCGTGGGGGTACGAGACGTCGGTCGCGGCGAGAACGGTCCTGGGCCGGACGCGCACGCGGCTGACGCGGCGGTCACCCGGCCGGTCCCTGATGGCGACCGACCGGGCTGTCAACGCGCCGCCGCGGGGCCGCGGCCGCAAGCGCTCAGTTCACGAGGAAGGACCGGCAGTCGGTGCCGAAGCACTCGGCGATCGTGTTCGGATCGGTCGAGCCGGTATTGTTGGGGACGACGGTGGTGTCGATGAACTTGGGATCGGAGGTGTCCTGGACGAAGTCCACCCTCAGGGTGGTGAACCCGACGACGGTGCCCCGCGCGATGCCGGGGTCGAAGATACACACGGGGATGAGAATGCGGGTGCCCGGGGGATAGTCGGCCTTCATGGCGTGATAGTCCGCGGTCTGGTTGGCGTTCGTGATGTTGATGACGTCGCCGACCTTGAGCTGGGGGATGGTCGACGGGTCGGTCTCGAAGCTCTTGACGGCCGAGGCGTTCGTGGCCCCGAAGAACCCGGTCCAGGCCATGTCGGTGAGGTTCTTCGTCGAGAGGTAGAGGTCGTCCGGCGGCAGGAACCCCTTGGCCTTGCCGGTGAAGACGTCCCGGTTGACCGCCACCGGGGCCGTGGGCTTCTGCTTGCTGGTCGCGCCGATGACCGACATCGCGGTGCGGACGGTGTCGAACGACGTCGCCCCGAACACCGCGGCGAAGGCCAGCGGGAGCGCGCGCGCCGCCTGCGAGAGGCGCGCGTTCACCTGCACGGCGTTCACGGTGCTGATGTCGACGGGGGTCGGCGCCAGGGTGAACGTGGATGTGGTGAAGTCGTAGGTACCGAGGACGACGTCGCCGCCCGCCGCATTGCTCGAGTTGTGCTTGAGCTTGACGCCGTTGCCGCCCTGGGCGTTCTTGTCGAGCGAGGGGAGCGGGTTGGCGGCGGCCAGGTCCAGGGCGGCCTTGCGGACCGAGCTCGCCGAGGGGCTCGCGGCCGTGAGGGCCTGCGCCCCCGCCAGGGCGGCCGCGTCCACGGCGTGGCCCAGCTCCTGGCGGACGTTGATCATGTTGCTGATGTCGAAGGAAAGCGAGGCGGCCGCCAGCAGGACGAGGAGGAAGACGGTGGCCAGGACGACAGCGTATCCGGACTCGGACCTCCGGTGCCGCCTCCCTGGCGATCTCTGCGCGCGCAGCGTGCTCATGGCATCTCCGTCTTCAGCGGCGACCGTCGTCACCAGGTGCAGGGGTTGTAGTAGCAGCTGCCCGTGCCGCGGTTCTCGGCCCACTTGCGGAGGACGGTGAAGTTGCAGTTCGTAGGCGCCATCACCGCGCAGCTGCCCATCGACCCATAGACGAGCTTGCTCCACGTGCAGCAGAGGATGTTCGTGGTCCCGCACGTCGACTTCTGCGCGTGCGAGAGGACGTTGGTCTTCTGCGTCTTCGTGAGGGTGTGGGCGAGATAGAGCTGGTTGGCCAGGTTGGTCACGCAGTTGACGTAGGCCGTGTGGTTGGCCCAGGCCCCGCCGGAAGCCGGCCCCTCGCACGGGCACAGGCTACAGCCCGAGGTGCTGACGAGCTCCAGGGCAGGCGTGGTCGGGCACAGGTCGAAGGCGTCGAGGACGCCGTCACAGCCGGCGTCGCCGGAACACGCCCCGAATGCCGGGGCGGCGGCCGTGAGGGTCAGGGCGCCGACGATGACGAGGCACCAGGCGGACAGGCTTCTGAAACGGGTCATGGTCTATTTCCTTTCTGCGGAAGGATCACTGGCGAGTGTCGCTTCCGCCAAACGCGAGAGGGACGTAGCAGGCCTCGTGCCGCCGAAAGCCCGCCTAGCGGCGCGGCCGAGCCCGCTCGGGAGTGCCATTGTGTGCCACGGGCGGCACGCAGCGAGTCATTCGTGCTCTCCATGCCCCGCTCACTGCCCGAGCGTCGGTGGGTCGAGGGCAACGACCCGCGCATCGATGTATTTGAGGTTGCCTCGGGACTCCGCCTTGTCGATGCGCAGGGTCGCAAAACCGCGGACGGTCCCCAGCCGCGCGTGCGCCTCGAACGCGACCACGGGTGCGACGATGACGGAGCCGGCGGGCCATTTTGCTCCGATCGCGGCATAGGTGCGGCCGGCGCGAAGGCGGCCGAGTTTGATGACGTCGCCCGTCTGGAGGCTCGGGATGTCCGCCGGGTCCGACACGTAGCCTGCCACGGCGGAGGCGCCGGCCGACCTGAAGAAGCCGGTGAAGGCCGCGCTCGAGAGCTTCGTGGCGAGAAGCACTTCGTCGGGGGGGAGAAAGCCCTTTACCGTGCCGTTGAAGACGTCCTCGTTGATGGCGATGGGAGCGGTCGGCTGGGCGCTCTGCGCGACAGCGGGCACAGTGGTTGCGAGGACTACCGCGATGACAAACCCACGAGCCCGTCGTATCCAATGAAGACTCATCAGTAGCTCCTTCCGCCCTGGACGGTTCCGCTCCGGGCGAGCACCACTCAGGCCGTCCCAGCAGGACAGGCGGGTCACCAGGTGCAGGGGTTGTAGTAGCAGCTGCCCGTGCCGCGGTTCTCGGCCCACTTGCGGAGGACGGTGAAGTTGCAGTTCGTAGGCGCCATCACCGCGCAGCTGCCCATCGACCCGTAGACCAGCTTGCTCCACGTGCAGCAGAGGATGTTCGTGGTGCCGCACGTCGACTTCTGCGCGTGCGAGAGGACGTTGGTCTTCTGCGTCTTCGTGAGGGTGTGGGCGAGATAGAGCTGGTTGGCCACGGCGGTCACGCAGTTGACGTAGGCCGTGTGGTTGGCCCAGGCCCCGCCGGAAGCCGGCCCCTCGCACGGGCACAGGCTACAGCCCGAGGTGCTGACGAGCTCCAGGGCAGGCGTGGTCGGGCACAGGTCGAAGGCGTCGAGGACGCCGTCACAGTCGGCGTCGCCGGAGCACCCCCCGAATGCCGGGGCGGCGGCCGCGAGGGTCAGGGCGCCGACGATGACCAGGCACCAAGCGGACAGGCTTCTGAAACGGGTCATGATCTATTTCCTTTCTGCGGAAGGACCGTCGAGTGTCGCTTCCGCCAACGCGCCAGTCACTGCGCGAGCGTCGCCGGGTCGAGAGCGACCAGCCTCGCGTCGATGAACTTGGGATTGCTTCTCGAATCCACCTCGACTATGCGCACCGTCGCGAAACCGCAGACGGTGCCCTGCTGAGCGCCCGCGTCGAACGCGACCACGGCGGCGACGATGACGGAGCCGGCGGGCCATTTCGTTCCCATTGCGTCATACACGCTGGCCGCCGTGCTGCTCGCCAGGTTGACGGCGTCGCCGAGCTGCAGGCTCGGGATGCTCGCCGGGTCGTACACGTAGCCTGCCACGGCGGAGGCGCTGGCCGACCCGAAGAAGCCGGTGAAGGCCGCGTCGGACAGCTTCGTGTTGAGGATCAGCTCGTCGGGGGCGAGAAAGCCCTTCACCGTGCCGTTGAAGACGTCCTTGTTGATGGCGATGGGGACGGTCGGCTGGACGCTCTGGGCGGCAGCGGGCACAGCGGCTCCGAGAAGCAGCGCGACGGCAAACCCGCGAGCACGCCAAATGGAATGAACACGCATCAGTGACTCCCTTCTGAAGTGGGTGGTTCGGCCCCCACGAGCAGCATTCGTACCGCCGGAGCGAGCCCGGAATTGCAGGCCTCGGCTCCTCGAAGTGTGCCGCCCATGCGCCACGAGCGTCACACAGTTGTGCCTGGCAGCGGCCCCGCCTCGGCGAGACGGAATCTCCGCGCGCGCCGCGCGCGCGGCCGAGCGCAGCGAGCGGGGAGTGAGGACGGGCTCCGCCCGACGGGGCGAGGGGCGAGAGCCCCTCGCTGATCTAGTACGCGCCGCGCAGCGACGGGTGCAGCGTGAGCGCCCGCTGCCGCCGCTCGCTCACGAAGCCGCGATCGACGAGCCACGCGACCGTCCGCCGCACCACCTCCCGCGCCGGGCGCCAGGTGTAGCCCAGCTCGCGTGCGGCCTTGGTCGAGTGCATGAAGCCGTAGCGGCCGGCAAACTCGTCGGCCATGCTGCGATCCATGAGCGGTCGCGTGCCCGTGATCTTGCCCGCGAGCTCGAGCACCGTGGCGAGGGTGCGGACCACCGGCACCGGCGCCCTCAGCGCCGGCGCGCGCATGCCCGTGAACTCGGCGATCAGCTCGTAGAGCCGAAGCACGGTGACGTTCTCGCCCCCGACGATGTAGCGCTCCCCGGCGCGTCCCTTTTCGAGCGCAAGGATCGCCCCCTGCGCGACGTCCTCGACGTCGACCACCGGGAAGCCGCCGTCGAAGTAGAAGGGCATGCCGCGGTTGACGAAGTCGGCCACCTGGCGGACCGACTCCGAGAGCTTGAAGAAGCGCGGCCCGAGGATGAAGCCCGGGTTGATCGCCATGACGGGCAGGATCTCCCGTGCGCCGATCGCGAACGCTTCCTTCTCGGCCGCCACCTTGCCGCGGAAGTAGTGGGTGTGCGGCGTGGCGGTGTGGTAGGTCTCGTCGAGGATCACGTCGGGCGAGTCGGTGAAGCCGATCGTCCCGCCGGTGCTGACGTAGAGCACCTTCTCGACGCCGGCGCGGGCTGCGGCGCCGACGACGTTGCGTGTCCCCTCCACGCTGGCCGCGATGATGTCGCGCTCGGGGTCGCGCGACCACATGAGGAAGCCCGCGGCGGTGTGGTAGACGCGCCCGCAGCCGGCGACGGCGCGGGCCGTCGCCTCGGCGTCACGGACGTCGCCGTGCACGACCTCGACGTCGAGGCCGGCGAGTGCCGCCGGGTCGGCGCTGGCGCGGACCATGGCGCGCACGCGTTCGCCGCGCGCGAGGAGCAGCCGGCAGAGGTTGTTGCCGACGTGGCCGTTGGCGCCGGTGACGAGCGTGGGCTGCATGCGCCCGCCTCTACCTCGCCCGACTCGCCGTCGCCAGGGGGTGCAGCTGATTTCTTCTTTGCTCTCACGGCCACCGCGAGGGCGCGGGTCCGGGGGTGGCTCCCTCGAGTTCTGGCACCCCGGATGCCCCCTCGAGCGGCTCGGGAGTCCCCGCGGCGCGCGGCAGCCGCTTGCAGGCCTTTCGGGCGGGTCCGGACTGCACCCGCGCACGCTTTGCCGGATTGCGGCATGACGGACAGGACGGGCGTCGGTCATCGTTTCAGCGACCGGGGGCATAGAGTTTGCTGTGCCGGCGGTGGTTGGAAACGACGCGATCCATAGGTGCGCGGCCCATGGCCCTGCTGGTCCTGGCCCTGGCGTCCGTCCTCATACCGACAGCGGCCAGCGCGCTCGTCTGCGGCGACGGTATCCTCGATCTGCTCGAGGAGTGCGATCTGGGAGCGGCGAACGGGGCGAGCGACTCCTGCTGCACGTCGAGCTGCATGTTCCGCCCGGCAGGAGAGGCCTGTCGGCCCGCCGCAGGCGCGTGCGACGCCGTCGAGAGCTGCACCGGACTGGCGGATGTGTGTCCGCCCGATCTCAAGAGCATCGGGGTCTGCCGTCCCGCGGCCGACGTGTGCGACGTCGCGGAGCTCTGCGACGGGGTGAGCAACGACTGCCCGCCCGACGACTTCGCGCCGTCGATCGTGGTGTGTCGTCCTTCGGCCGGGGCCTGCGATCCAGCCGAGAGCTGCACCGGAGCCGGTCCGAGCTGCCCGGCGGACACGAAGAGCACGGCGGTCTGCCGTCCCGCGGCCGACGCGTGCGACGTCGCGGAGAGCTGCGACGGGGTGAGCAACGACTGCCCGCCCGACGACGTCGCGCCGTCGGGCACCGTGTGCCGGCCGTCGGCGGGCGTCTGCGATCCGGCCGAGAGCTGTACGGGGACGAGCCCCTCGTGTCCCGCCGATGCCAAGAGCACGGCGGTCTGCCGCCCGTCGGCAGGCGCCTGCGACGTCGCCGAGAGCTGCGACGGGCAGGGGAACGACTGTCCCGTCGACGACTTCGTCGCCGCCGGGACCGTCTGCCGCCCCTCCGTCGGCGGCTGCGACCCACCTGAGACGTGCACCGGCGTCAACGCCCTCTGCCCGCCGGACGTGAAGAGCAGCGGCGTCTGCCGCCCGGCCGTCGGGCCCTGCGACGTCGCCGAGCTGTGCGACGGGCTCACCGATACCTGCCCGCCCGATGCCTTGGTGCCCGCCGGGATCGAGTGCCGTCCCTCGGCCGGTGTTTGCGATCCCGCGGAAACGTGCAGCGGCACGAGCGCCTTCTGTCCCGGCAACGCGAAGAGCACGGCGGCCTGCCGCCCGTCGGCGGGCGCGTGCGACGTCGCCGAGAGCTGCGACGGCATCGGGAATGACTGCCCGCCCGACGACTTCGCGCCAGCGGGTACGCTGTGCCGGCCGTTGGCGGGCGTCTGCGACCTGGCCGAGAGCTGCACGGGAAGCAGCCCGGCCTGTCCGCCCGACGCCAAGAGCACGGCCGCCTGTCGCCCCTCGGCGGGCCCGTGCGACGTCGCCGAGAGCTGCGATGGGCAGGGGAACGACTGCCCGGCCGACGACTTCGTCGCCGCGGGCACCGTCTGTCGGGCCTCGGTCGGCGGCTGCGATCCACCGGAGACGTGCAGCGGCACGAACGCCCTCTGCCCGCCGGACGTGAAGAGCAGCGGGGTCTGCCGCCCGGCCGTCGGGCCCTGCGACGTCGCCGAGCTGTGCGACGGCGTCACCGACACCTGCCCGCCCGACACCTTCGTGCCCGCAGGGCTGGAGTGCCGTCCCGCCCTCGGCCCCTGCGACGTGCCGGAGACGTGCAGCGGCACGAGCGGCACGTGCCCGGCCGACGCCTTCGTGCCCGCCGGGACCGAGTGCCGCCCCGCGCTCGGCGTCTGCGACGTGGCGGAGACCTGCACCGGCACGAGCGCCGCGTGCCCGCCCAACGCCCTGGCGCCGGCAGGGATCGAGTGCCGTCCCGCGCTGGGCGCCTGCGACGTGGCGGAGACCTGCAACGGCTTGAGCGCCACCTGCCCGGCCGACACCGTGTTGCCCGCAGGAACCCTGTGCCGTCCCCCGGTGGGCGCGTGCGACGTGGCGGAGACCTGCGCGGGCACGAGCGCCGCGTGCCCGCCGGACGCCTTCGTGGCCGCGGGGACCGAGTGCCGTCCCTCACTCGGCGTCTGCGACGTGGCGGAGACGTGCTCGGGCTCGAGCGGCGCATGCCCACCCGATGCCTTCGTGGCCGCGGGAACCGTCTGTCGCGCGTCGGCGGGCGGTTGCGACGTGGCGGAGACGTGCACGGGCTCGGGTGCCGCATGTCCGCCCGACACCCTCGTCACCGCGGGGAGCGTGTGCCGCCCCGCGGTGGGTCCTTGCGACGTGGCGGAGACGTGCACCGGCGCGGGCGGCACGTGCCCGCCCGACGCCTTCGTGGCCGCGGGCACGCTCTGCCGCGCCGCGGCGGGCCTCTGCGACGTGGCGGAAACCTGCACCGGCACGAGCGGCACGTGTCCGGGCGACACCTTCGTGCCGCCGGGGACCGTCTGCCGTCCGGCGGTAGGCCTCTGCGACGCGGCCGAGACGTGCACGGGCGCGAGCCCCGCGTGCCCGGTCGACGCCCTCGCGACCGCGGGCACCGTGTGCCGTCCGGCGGCGGGAATCTGCGACACGGCCGAGACGTGCGCCGGGACGACCACCACCTGCCCCGCCGACGCCTTCGTGGCGGCGGGGACCGTGTGCCGCACGGCCGTGGGCACCTGCGACGTGGCGGAGACGTGCACCGGCGCCAGCGCCGCCTGTCCGCCCGACACCTTCGTGGCCGGAGCGACCGTCTGCCGTCCCTCGGCGGGCGTCTGCGACGTGACCGAGACGTGCACGGGCACGAACGGCACCTGTCCGCCCGACGCGTTCGTGGCCGCGGGGACCGTCTGCCGTCCCTCGGTCGGCGTCTGCGATGTTGCGGAGACGTGCACGGGCACGACCGGCACCTGTCCCCCAGACCTCCTGGCGCCCGCCGGGAGCGAGTGCCGCCCCTCGGTGGCCCCTTGCGACGCGGCGGAGACGTGCACGGGCACGGGCACCACGTGTCCCCCCGACGCCATGGCGGTCGCCGGGACCGTCTGCCGTCCCCCGGTAGGCCCCTGCGACGCGGCCGAGAGGTGCAACGGCATCACCACCACGTGCCCCCCCGATGCCCTGGCTCCCGCAGGGTTCGTGTGCCGCGCGCCGGCAGGCGCTTGTGACGTGGCGGAGACGTGCACGGGTACGAGCATCACGTGCCCGCCCGACGCGCTGCGGCCTGCGGGCGCCGTCTGTCGCGCGTCGCTCGGGCCCTGCGACGTGGCCGAGACCTGCGCCGGCACGAGCGCCACGTGCCCGCCGGATGCCTTCCAGCCGGCCGCCACCGTGTGCCGTCCCGCGGCAGGCGCCTGCGACGTGGCCGAGAACTGCACGGGCACGAGCGCCCTCTGCCCGGCCGATGCCTTCGTCGCCGGCGGGACCCTGTGCCGGGCGGCGGCGGGCGTCTGCGACGTGGCGGAGACGTGCACGGGCACGAGCCCCGGATGCCCGACCGACGGCTTCAGCCAGACGAATGCGGTGTGTCGGCCATCGACGGGACCTTGCGACCCGGCCGAAGCCTGCACCGGAAGCAGCGCCCTCTGTCCGCCCGATGCCTTGAGCGCGGCGGACACGGTCTGCCGCCCGTCGGCAGCCCCCTGTGATGCGGCGGAGCGCTGTACGGGCACCAGCGCTGCCTGCCCGCCCGACGCGCTCAGTCCGGCGGGCACGGTTTGCCGTCCGGCCACGGGGGCCTGCGATGTCGCCGAAACCTGCACCGGGACGAGCGGCGCGTGCCCGTCGGACGTCAAGGTTCCGGGCGGGACGGTCTGTCGTCCAGCGGCCGGCGTCTGCGACGTCGCGGAAGTCTGTGACGGCACGAGCGGGAGCTGCCCGTTCGATCGGGTGTTCACCTCGGCCGTGCAGTGCCGGGCGGCGGCCGGCGGCTGCGACGTGGCCGAGTTCTGCACCGGGACCGGGCCGACCTGCCCCCCGGACAGCACCGGCGACCTCGACGGGGACGGCGTCTGCGATGCGCAGGACAATTGCCTCGCCACCGCGAACCCCGACCAGAGCGACCGCGACGGGAACGGCGTCGGCGACGCCTGCGAGCCGTGCACCAACGTCGCCGGCGTCTTCATGACCAACGTGCGGATGGTCATCGGCAGGCTCAACACCCCTCCGGGCGACGACAAGCTCCTCTTCCAGGGCGAGATGGTCATACCGTTCCCGTATTCTCCGCCGCTCGACCCGGTGGCGAACGGCGTCCGCGTGCTCGTCAACGATGCCACGGGGGCCACCGTCGTGGACGCGACCATCCCGGGTGGCGCGTTCGACGCGGCCACCGGCGTCGGCTGGGCCGCGGATGGAACGGGGACGGCCTGGAGGTACAAGAACACGGGCGCAGCCGTCCCCCCGATCGGCGGCATCAAGCGGATCCTGCTGAGAGACGTCTCGAATGCGGTCGGCAACCGGACCCCGGGGCACCTCAAGTTCGTCGTGATGGGCAGGAGCGGCAGCTATCAGATGGACCGCGCGGGGATGCCCATCCAGGCGACCCTGGTGCTCGATCCCCCGACCGCCGCGAGCGGAGAGTGCGGCGAGGCGGTCTTCCCGGG
Source organism: Deltaproteobacteria bacterium (assembly GCA_005888095.1). Classification (GTDB taxonomy): domain Bacteria; phylum Desulfobacterota; class Binatia; order DP-6; family DP-6; genus DP-3. The sequence continues at coordinate 118,584 of VBKF01000089.1, forward strand.
ACCGCCGCGGGCCAGCTGCTCGTTCAACAGCGTGGGGAGTACTTTGCGCTGTCTGTGAACGACCGGGTAGCTAGCTGATCCGCTGTCTTACCACCTCGTCGCCGGTCCGCGCTCCCTGATCGCGTGGTCAGCTCCACGCTGCCGCAGCGTACCCGTGCAGGCTGGTCGTGTTCCCACCCCTCGTCCGCCTCGGGACGGGTCGCGCGCTCGACTGCGACCGAACCGGCGGGATTCCCGTAGCCGGGTCGGCACCGAGGAGCCGCGACCCTCACGTGCCGGTGCCGAGGTGAGCGCCTCCCGGGCGGCGGTCGCCCCGGGTCCGCCCCCTTGCGTGGCTGCGGACCTTGCACCCGCGCGATGGGGGCGAAGACCATAGTCTGGTCCCTGTGCAAGCCCGCAGGCAAAAGGTCCAGTCGCGAAACACCGCATCCGCGGGCACTTCGCTGCGCGGGTCACGGGCGGGGGGCAGCGCCCCCCGGGGTATGCTTCCTGCTTGGTCGCAGTTGCATGACGGGAGCCTTGGTACGCCTGCTTCCCGCCGGGCGCCGTCTCGCGGTCATTCTCGCGATCCTGGCCGCCTGTCCTGCCTTCGCGCTCCATCGGGAGAGCCCCCCGGCCATCCGTCTGACGAGCGGCGGTCCAAACTTCGTCCCCCAGACGCGGTCGTGGGCCTTCAGCCTCATCTTCTCCTCGACCGACGACCTCCTCGCCAACGGCAGCACCGGGCGGCAGATCTACTACTTCACCCTCTTCGACTACGACTGCCAGCGAGGGGTGATCCCCCCCATCCAGGTGACCTGTCCGGAGCCACCTCATCCGTTTCTCGTGCAGCTCACGTCCGGGCCGGGCGATCCCGACAACCCCACCATCGACGGGTCGGGCAACCGCATCGCCTTCGATGCGGACGGCTCGTACGGCGGCGGCCAGGGCGCCGGGCACCGGCAGATCTTCGAGCTGGACCTGGATACGGGCGAGCTCCTCCAGGTCACCGCCGCCACCGACGGTGACAGCGTCCGGCCGTCCATCAACTTCCCGGGCGGGGTCGTCGTCTTCGAGTCGACGGCGGCGCTGAAGGGAGGCACGAGCGGCGTCCCGCAGGTCTTCGCCTTCTTCCGCACCGCCATCGAGCGGGTCCCGGTCACCGTGCTCTTACAGATCACCAACGGCGCCGGCCCGAGCACGCGGCCGATGCTCGACTACCTCGGCAAGTTCATCTCGTTCGAGTCGACCGCCGACCTCCTCGGCGACGGGCACGACACCGGCGTCTCGCAGATCTTCGCGAGCGAGCTCGAGCACGGCAAACCTCCCTTCAGCAGCCGGCTCATCCAGATCACGCGCGGCGACGCGCCGAGCCATCACCCCTGGATCGCGGAGAAGGATCATTTCGTGCTCTTCGACTCGGCCGCGACCGACCTGCCCGGGGCCGCCGGCGGCGGAGGGACCGAGATCTACGCCGCCCCCATCGACGCCGGCAACTCGCCGACGGTGGTGCAGTACACGACGGCGAATCCCTTCGGCAATTGCACGTTTCCGACCTTCTCGCCCGGCACGACGCGGTTCGCCTTCCTGTGTACCGGCGACGCATTCGCGAACGGGACTGCCGGGAACCGCGTCTTCGCGTTCGACGCGGGCGCCAACCAGCTCTTCCAGATCACGGGCCGCGGCGACGTCGTCGGGCCCATCAGCGCCGCGGTCGGGCTCAACTTCGTGGCGATCTCGGACAACACGGACGTCAGCGGCGGGGACGCCTGCGACTACCAGATCTACATCATCGACTACTTCCCGTTCCCGGGGCACTGGATCCCTGCGACGCGGCCGGGCCAACTCCCATACGACCTGAGTCCGCCGCCGCCGCCCGGTCCCAACTCGAACCTCATCGGCACCCGCACCCTCTCGATCCTGCCCGCCGACCCGGCGGCCGGGGGGGGCAGCCAGGCGACGCTGACGACGCAGGCCGGAACGTGGGCGGTCGGGGTCGATCCTGGCTACGTGCGGCTCGACATCGCCGCCCGCGATGTCAACCAGGAGGCCCGCATCGGCGTCCCGGGAGACACCGTCATCCTGCCGCCCATATCGTTCCCGGGCTTCGGCACCTTCTGCATCGCCGCCTCCGGCGACGGCGCCGGCGCCCTGGACTGCAACGGCGGACGCGCCGGGGGAGACCTCGACAGCTTCCGGGACCACAACATCGACGATACCGACCCGGCGTGCGTGACGGGCTGCCGTGAAGACGGGCACTGCCAGGGATCGCTCCCCGGGCCCCACCACGACCCGGCGCTCGCCAACCCGCCCTCCCCACCCCCTGCCGTGTGCAACGGGCCGCCCATCAACGACCGGACCGGCACGTACGGCGCCGGGGGGATGCAGCTCGAGGTCCCCGTGAAGGTCACCCTCTCCGCGTATTGGGGGGTGGACGGCGTCCCCTGCACGGCGGACGACACCTACTTCTTCCGGGACGCGCCGAGCACGCTCGCCCTGACCACCGGCAGCGCGACCGGTGCGATCCTCGACGCCGGCAACGTCCTCGGGGCCACGCTCGAGGCCACCGACGGCGGGGCGCCGTTCGACTGCGCCCGCGTCAAGACGGGCGACCTCACCGGCGGGGAGCTCGTCGGCACGCTGTCGCTGCTCGACGTCCCCAACCTGGGCCAGCTGACGGATGTGGTCCTCGGCCTGCATCTCGTCGCCGCGCCGGACATCTGCATCAACTGCACGTGCAGCAGCGCGACAACCTGCGGCGCCGCCGCCGACTGCGCCGACGCCGATGTCTGCAACGGCACCGAGCAATGCCAGAATCTCACCTGCGTGGCCGGCAACCCGCTCCCGTGCGACGACGGGAACCCGTGCACGGACGACAGCTGCGACCCGACGGCGGGCTGCGTTCACACCAACAACACCGGGCCGTGCGACGACGGGAACCCGTGCACCACGTCCGACACCTGTCAGTCCGGCACCTGCGTCGGCGTGGCCGGGGCCAACGGCGGCGCCTGCGACGACGGCAATGGCTGCACGCTCGGCGACGTCTGCCAGGCGGGCACCTGCACCGGAAGCCCGGCACCGGACGGCTCGCTGTGTGACGACGGGAACCCGTGCACCACCGGCGACTCCTGTCTCACCGGCGCCTGTACGGGCGGGCCGGCGGTGCCGGACAACACGCCCTGCTCCGATGGCTCCGTCTGCAACGGGCTCGAGACCTGCGTCGGCGGGGTCTGCACGCCCGGCACTGCGCTCAATTGCGACGACGGCAATTCGTGCACCGCGGACTCCTGCGACCCGATCACCGGATGCGCGCACACCACCTCCCCGGACGGGACGCCGTGCTACGACGGCAACGGGTGCACGCCGACCGACGTCTGCCAGGGAGGCGCCTGCGTCGGCTCGGGCTCGGTCGCCTGTCCGGCCGCCCCGTGCTCCCAGGCGATCTGCGATCCCAGCAACGGGACCTGCTCGACGACGCAGCTGCCGGACGGAGCCGCCTGCGAAGACGGCGACGCCTGCACGACGGGCGACACGTGTCAGGGCGGCACCTGCGTCGGCGGGGGCCCCGTCGCCTGCGCGCCGCTCGACAGCTGTCACCTCGCGGGAGTCTGCGATCCGGCGAACGGCTGCTCGAATCCGGCGAAGGTCAACGGCACGGGGTGCGACGACGGCAGCGCCTGCACGCTGGGTGACGTCTGCCTCAACGGGGTCTGCAGCGGCGTCGTCGTGTCCTGCGACGACGGCGACCCGTGCAACGGGACCGAGACCTGCGATCCGGCCTCCGGCGGCTGCGTGACGGGGCCCCTGCCCAACTGTGACGACGGCGACCCGTGCACGACCGACAGCTGCGTCGCGTTCACGGGGTGCACACACCAGGCGGCCGGTGCATTCGCCTGCGGCCTGAGCGGGATCGAGCAGACGTTCCTCCTGCTCCAGCAGGATGTCCAGGCGGCTCCGGTCACCGCCCTGGGCGGTCAGAGCCGGCAAACACGTCTGCTCGACCTGGTCGCCCGGGGCCTCGCCAGAGTCGAGAGCGCACGCAGCGGCCCGGCGCGGCTCCGTGCGCACCAGCTCCAGTTCATTCAGTCGAAGCTGAAGTTCATCACCAATGTCATCGACGCCGGGATGCGCCGGCTGAAGATCGACCCGAGGCTGGGAGGGACGCTCCGCAGCCTCGCGGTGGGGGCAATGCGAGACGTGCAGTCGCTCCGCGCGAGCATCGCGTAGCTCACAAGGGGAACCCATGAGGGAGCGTGTCGAAAACCCATCGAAGAGGCTCAGCGGTGCTTGCGCCGCGGCCCTCGTGCTCTTGCTCTGCCTCGCAGTCCGCACCGCCTCGGGCGCCGACGAGGCGGGCCTCTACCTGCGCGCGGCGTTGGGCGCGGGCCCGCACCCGAAGAGTCAAGAGTTGCTGCTCAGCCCGGAGGCGCCTGCCGGTGAGACCCAGCGCCTGCTCGAGACGGGGGTGCGGGTGTCGGACACGCAGGAGCTCGGCCAGTTTCGTTCAACTGCCACGCAGCTCCAGGCGATCGATGCAGCTCCGACGAAGGCCGTTCTCTACCTCGCGAAGGGACAAACCCAGCCGGTCGAGAACTGCGCCGTGGTCACCGTCGACGTCGTTCGTGAGCGCTCGGCCACGCGCGAGCTGCTCGCCACCGGGAGCCTGAGGACGAGCCTCTTCTCGATGAGGGAGGGCGCGCTCACGGATCCCAAGACCGTCACGCTGCAAGCGGGGGACGTCCCCTGGGGGCTCGCCGACGGCGACGCCCTCGTGACGGACGTCCGGGTGCGGAACGATTGCGGCGACGGCAGCCGGACGGTCGGGCTCATCTACGATGCCGCCAGCCAGGCGAGTCGTCTCGTCTTCGTGGCCGATGACTCGAGCAGCCCCGCATTCGTCGACAACTGCCCGCTGGTACCCAACCCGGAGCAGACCGACCGGGACGGCGACGGCCTCGGCGACGCGTGCGACAACTGCCCAAAGGTCGCGAACCCCGACCAGCAGGACAGCGACCACGACACGGTCGGAGACGCCTGCGACAACTGTGCGCTCGCCAACCCGGACCAGCTCGACACGGATCAGGACGGGATCGGCGACGCGTGTCAGACGCCGCCGCCCCCGACGCCTTGCACGACATGCCCCTGCGGCCCGACCTGCGCCGACACGAACTCGTGTGGCTTCGTCGGCGCGCCGTCCCTCGACGCCCTCGAGTGCTGGCTGCGGGCCTTTCAGACGATCCTGACGACGGCGCCACCGGCCGACGTCTCGCCGCAGATCACGCGGCCCCGCTCGCCGATCATGCGCACGCTCGGGCGCGCCACGCGCCGGGTCAGCAGGCTCCGCGCGCTCCTCACGCGCGGCGTGCGTCCGCGGCGTGCCGGAAGGGGCGTCTCGCGCGTCGAGGGGCAGCTCACGCGCCTCTCGTCACTCGTCCAGCGGGCCACCAGGGCGGGCCGCATCACTCAGCGGTTGCACGACACGCTGATCGGCGTCGTACACCAGGCGACCTTCACGGCAGAGGGACTCCGGCGCTGAGCGCCGCGTTGGTGCCGTCCCGCGCGCGGTCCGAGCCCTCCGGGGTCACGTGGGCGAGGTCGGCGACGACGGCGACCAGCTCCGCCGGGTCGACGGGCTTGGCGAGATGCGCCCGGAAGCCGGCGGCGAGGGCGCGACTGCGGTCCTCCGACGCCGCGTACGCGGTGAGCGCCGCGGCCGGAATCTCCCTGCCGCGCAGCCGCGCCCGTGCCCTCCCGAGCAGCGTGTAGCCGTCCACCCCCGGCATGGCGATGTCGCTCAGCAGGACGTCGCTCGGCTCGTGCTCCAGGCTCTCCACCGCATCGCCGGCGGATTCCACCGCCCGCACGGTCGCCCCGGCCTGCTCGAGGACCGCGGCCACCGACTCGCGTGCATCCCGATCGTCGTCCACGACGAGCACCCGCACGCCCCGCAGGGTCGGGGCGGCAGGAGGCCGTTCCCCCTGGAGGGCCGGCGGCGCCGTGACGCGCCTCGCCTCCGGGCCCCCCGCGAGCGGGAGTCTCACCGTGAACGTCGCCCCCTGCCCCCTGCCGTTGCTCTCCGCCGCCACGGCGCCTCCGTGCAGCGCGACGAGGTCGCGTACGATGGCGAGGCCAAGCCCGAGCCCGCCGTGCGTCCGGGTGCGCGTGCTGTCGGCCTGGCGGAAGCGCTCGAAGACGTGCGGCAGAAATTCGGCCTCGATGCCCTCGCCCTCGTCGCGAACGGAGACGACGGCCTCGGAGCCGGCGCGCGAGACGCGGAGGACGATGCGGCCGCCCGCTGCCGAGAACTTCACGGCGTTGGAGAGGAGATTCCACACCACCTGCTGAAGACGGGCGGGGTCGCCCTCGACCTGGTTCCCCGTCAGCTCGAGCACCTGCTCCAGCCTGACCCCCTTGGCCTCGGCCGCGCCACGAACCGCGTCGAGCGCCGCTTCGGCGACGTCGGTGAGATTGACCGGACCGACATCGAGGACGAGCTTCCCGCTCACGATGCGAGACACGTCCAGGAGGTCTTCGATGAGCTTCGCCTGCGTCACCGCGCTCCGCTCGATCGCCTCGAGCGCGCGCGCCCTCCGCTCCGGGTCGAGCTTGCCGGTCCGCAGGAGGCTCGCCCACATGCGGATGGCGCCGAGCGGCGACCGCAGCTCGTGCGACAGCATGGCCAGGAACTGGTCCTTCACCTCGCTCGCCTTGCGCAGCTCGCGCGTGCGCTCCTCCACGGTCCGCTCGAGGGTGGATCGCTGCTCGTCGAGCTGGCGGCGGAGGTGCCGCGTCTCGATCGCACGCGCCAGCGAAGCGACGAAGTAGTCACGCTCGATGGGCTTCGGAATGAAGTCGTAGGCCCCGCCGCGCAAGGCTTGCACGACGAGGTCGTGCTGCCCGTGGCCCGTGATGAGCAAGGTCGGCGTATCCGGCCGGAGCGACCGAATCTCCGCGAGCAGCACCAGGCCGTCCATTCCCGGCATCTTGATGTCGCTGACGACGGCATCATAGTCCGTGGCCGCGATCAGGCGGAGCGCATCCGCCGCCGAGTCGCAGGTGTCCACCGCCGCGTCCGCGAGGCGCAGCCGCAGGGCTTCGGGGAGCGCCCGCAGCAGGGCCGCATCGTCGTCGACGATGAGGATGCGGCTCATGTCGTCACCCGGGACGGCCAGGCTCCGGCGTAGAGCGGGAGCTCGATCCGGAAGGTGGCGCCGCTTGCTTCGCCGGTCCCTTCCCGGACCAGCGCGATCGAGCCCTCGTGCTCGCGGATGATGCCGTGCGCGATGGAGAGACCGAGACCGGTACCGGCGCCCACGTCCTTGGTGGTGAAGAAGGGGTGGAAGATGCGCTCCTCCAATCCCGGCGGGACGCCGGGACCGGTATCGCGGAACCGGAGCTGCACCATCCCTTCCCTGATGCTGGAGTCGATGTGGATGAGCCTGGCAGCGGAAGTCGACAGCGCGTCACGGGCGTTGGTCAGGAGGTTGATGAAGACCTGCTCGAGCTGGATGGAATTGCCGAGGACGAGCGGATCTTCGGGGCAGAGGTCCAGCCGCACATCGATCTGGCGGAGGAGGAGCTGGTGCTGCAAGAGCGCGAGGGAGCGTCTGACGACGTCGTTGACCCGCAGCGGCTCCCGGCTGACGGGGGCCGGCCGGCCGAACGCGCGAATGTGCGAGATGATCTGGGTCGCCTTCCGCACCTGCTCCATGGCGTGGCGCAGGTCTTCGAGGAGACGGGTGTTTTCGGCGCCGCCGAGCTCGAGGTAGTCGACGGCGTTCCCGACGAAGAGCCCGATGTTGTTGAGGGGATTGTTCAGCTCGTGAGCGATCCCGGTCGTCAGCTCGCCGACCGTCGCGAGCTTGCCGGCCTGCACCAGCTGCTCCTGCTTCTCACGCACCTCCTGCTCACGGCGCTGGACCTCGCGGGTGGTCTCGCGCAGGTCGCCCATGATGTGGATCATGGCCTTGCGACCGTTCTCGAGGCGCAGGCTGGACCGCCGAAAGTCCTCGAGGATGTGCATGAGCGCCCGCCGCGAGTTGCCGAGCCGCTCGGTCTGTGCCGCGAGCCGGCGGCGGTCCTGCTCGCAATCGACCAGGACGTGCAGCAAGGCCTTGCGCTGCCGGGCGAGCCGCCGGTTGAGCTCGTTCATGTCGCCCACGATGTGGAGCAGCGCGCGGTGTCGCTCCTCGGCCTTGCGCACACGCTCCTCGAGGCGTCGCACCTGGGCGAGCAAGCGCGCCTCCTCCTCCGGGAACGGTTCGGTGCCCGTCTCGGCCGCCGGCTCGGGGCGGAGGACGGCGGTCGACTCGCCGCTCATGGGTGGGTCCTCTCCGGCTTGGTCCGCTCCAGCTGCTGCCGGAGGGTCTCCACCTCCTTCTCGAGGGCGATCATCTTGAGCTCGCGGCCCACGACGACCTCCTCGAACTTCTCGAGATCGAGGATCTTCTCCTGCAGCTCGGCCTGCGACGCCCGGAGGTCGCGTACGACGCGGTCGTATGCCCGCACGTCACGCAGGATGCCGATGGCGCCGATCACCTTGCCGCTGGAATCGCGCAGCGCCGAGGCGTTGAGCGTCGCCGGAATGATCTCGCCCGAGGCGCTGCGGGTATTCAGGCGCGCGTTCCGCGTCACTCCGCGCTCGACCACCTCGCGCAACGCGGCCATCAACTCGCGGGTCTCTTCCGGAGGGAGGAAGCGCGACAGCGACTGCTCGAGCACCTCGTTGCGGTGCAGGCCGAGCAGCTCCGACACGGCGTCGTTGGCCTGCAGGATCTTGCCCGACAGGTCGGAGACGAACACCGGGTCGGGCGCGTGCTTGATCAAGCTCTCCGCGTACCACCGCGCCTTGTCGAGCTCGCGCATGTCGCGGAGGATGCCGATCGCCCCGATCACCTTGCCGTCGGGCCCGCGCAGGGCGGAAGCGTTCAGGGCGGTCGGAATGACCTCACCGCTCGCGCTCCGCGGGTTGAGCCGAGCGTTGCGCGTGACGCCGCGCTCCACGACCTCGTCGAGGGCGGCCATGAATTCCCGGCTCTCGTCCGGGCTGATGAAGCGCGACAGCGACTGCGCGAGCAGCTCGTCCTGACGGAAACCGAGCAGCTCCGACACCGCCGCGTTCGCCTGGAGGATCCGACCCTCGAGGTCCGAGACGAACACCGGATCGGGGGCGTTGGCAATGATGAGCTGGGCGTCGAGCACGCCGCGTGACGTCGCTTCCCCCTTGGCCGCCCGCTCGGTGCCCAGCGACCGCATGCCGGTTGCAGCCATCTCGCAATCCCTCCCTCCCACCTGGCAGTCGAAGCGCAGCGTGCGATGCAGTCGGGGCGGTCTTGGTGATTGCGAGAACACTTAACTACGCCTTTCGGCCGGGCGTGGCAGTCACCCGATGGTGTGACCAGCATCCCCCCTTTTCCCCCATCCCTCTCCCATGCTCGAGGACGGTGGCAGAACCACGCGGACGGCTCGGGGCTCGTGAACGTGTCCAGCGTTCAGCGGCAGCGTTGGCCTCCAAACCACGCGCTGTGGTAGGGACTGCGCGCACCGACAAGCAGTGACGCGGCACGAGGCCTGGCGGGGGGCCTGGGTCGAGAGTCCGTGGGGATGGCCTCTCGTGCGCGAGGTTGCATGGCCACGGACGAAGAGGCCCTAGGGGCACCGGAAGACGACGCCTTCCGCGCGGCGTACGAGAGCGAGACCCGCAGGAGCTGTCTGCGTGGCGCGAGCGCGTACTGCCTGCTCACCGGGCTCGTGATCCTGGCGACGATCCCGCTCGACCACGTCCGCTTCCCCGCGCTCGCCGGCCGGTTGCTCCCCATGCGCTTCGCCGGCGTCGGCGCGATGGCCGTCATCCTGGCCCTGCTCCGCATCCCGTATGGACGCCGCCAGCCGCGGGCACTCGGCTTGCTGCCGCCGCTCGCGGGCGGCGCGCTGGTGCAGACGATCGCCTTCGCGAGCGGCGGGCACGCGAGCCCCGTCAACGTCGACACCATCTTCACCATCCTCGGCGTCGCGGTGCTCATCCCGTGGACCCCGCTCTGGTCCGCGCTCGCCTGTCTCCTCATCGTCGGCGAGTACGTGGCCGCGACGGCCACCGCGGGCACGCTCGGCGAGCCGCCCTTCGGCGACAACCTCCTGGTCTTCATCGCCGCGAGCAGCCTGGCGATCGTCACCACAGCGGTGCGAGAGCGCTGGCGGCGGCGGGAGTTCGGCCGTCGGTGGATGCTCGCCGCCGCGGAGCGCAACGCGCGGGCCGCCGCGGAGCGCTATCGGTCGCTGGTCGAGACCGCCGGCAGCGTCATCATCGTCCTCTCCCGCGACGGCCGGATCGGCGAGTTCAACCGGGAAGCGGTGCGGGTGCTCGGGTTGCCGCCCCGGGAGGCGATCGGGCAGGACTATCTCGGGCTCTGCGTGCCGGCTTCCTGCCGCGGGGCGGTCGGCGCCGCCATCGCGCGCGCCCGCGGGGGCGAGGCGGTGCAAGGGCTCGAGGCGCGCATGGTGACCCGGGGCGGCGGGGAGCGCGTCTTCGTGTGCCAGGTGAGTCGGCTCGCCGACGGCGGCGTGATCCTGTGCGGACAGGACATCACCGACCGCAAGAGCGTCGAGGAAGCCTTGCAGGCGAGCGAGGCGCGTCTCCGAAGCGTGATGACCGGGGCGCCGGTCATCCTCTTCACGCTGGACCACGCCGGCATCTGCACGCTCTCCGAGGGACGGGGGCTTGCGCGCCTCGGCCTCAAGCCCGGCCAGGTGGTCGGTATGCACTTCTCCGAGGTCCTGGCGGCATACATCAACGACCCCGACCGGTCCGCGGAGTACTTCCGGCGTGCGGTCGCCGGCGAGCCCGCCACCTGGCTCGGCTCGGCGGGCGATATGATCTTCGAGTGCCGCCTGACCCCCGTCCGCGACGCGGAAGGAAACGTGAGCGGCGTGATCGGCGTCGCGATCGATGTCACGGAGCGCGAGCGGGCGGAGAACACGCGCCTCGACCTCGAGCGCAAGCTCCTCGAGGCGAAGCGGCTCGAGAGCCTCGGGGTGCTCGCGGGCGGCGTCGCGCACGACTTCAACAACCTCCTGCTGAGCGTGCTCGGCAACGCCTCCGTGGCGGCGTCGAAGCTGCCCGCGGACTCGCCGGCGTGCGAGAGTCTCCGGCGGATCGAGGCCGCCGCGCGACGAGGGTCGGACCTCACCAGGCAGATGCTCGCCTATGCCGGCAAGGAACCCGTCTCGCTCCAGCCCGTGGACGTGAACACCGTCGTCGAGGAGACGATGGACCTCCTGCAGGTGTCGATCCCCGCGTGGGTCCTGATACGGCAGGAGCTCGGCCGAGATCTCCCCGAGGTGGCGGGTGACCCCAGCCAGATGCGTCAGGTGTTGATGAACCTGCTGATCAATGCCGCCGAGGCGATCGGCGACGCCGACGGCGTCATCACCGTGCGGACCGCCGCCGTCCAGCTCGACGAGACGGACCTGCAGCAGATGCACCGCGGGTCAGAGGTATCTGCCGGGCCGCACGTCTGCCTGGAGGTCACCGACAGCGGCGCCGGCATGAACCCGGCCACCGTGTCGAAGATCTTCGACCCCTTCTTCTCGACGAAGTTCACGGGGCGGGGGCTCGGGCTCGCGACCGTGCTCGGCGTCGTCCGCGGACACCACGGGGGGCTGGCTGTGCAGACAGAGTCCGGGCAAGGCACGACCTTCCGCGTCTTCCTGCCCGCCGGAGCCCGGATGGAGCCCGCCCGGCCGGCCGAGTCGAGCACGCGAACCGTGCTCGTCGTCGACGATGAGGAGGACGTGCGCGCCGTCACGGCGCACATGCTCGAGCGGCTCGGCTGCAGCGTGCTCGTCGCCGCCGACGGCCGAGAGGGGGTAGAGGTCTTCCGCGCCAACGCGCCGGTCATCGACGCCGTGCTGATCGATCTCACGCTGCCCCGCCTGAGCGGCGAGGGCGCGTGCCGCGAGATCCGGACCATCCGGTCCGACGCCCGCGTGATCCTCATGAGCGGCTACAGCGACGAGGACGCGACCGGGCGGCTGACCGCGGCGGGGGCCGCGGGCTTCCTCCGGAAGCCTTTCTCCGTGGCCGATCTGCGCTCGACGATGGACCGCGCGCTCGCCATGCATCCCTAGGTACGGCATTCGCTGCGGCGTCCCGGCCGCGCGCTCCGCGCGGCACACATGTGTCACGCTCGGCCTGTTGGACGCCACGGCCGGACGAACCCTCAAGCAGGACGCGCGCCGTCCGGCGGTCCGCCACTTGCACCCTCCCCCCGCCCGGAGGCGTCGCCATGCGGGTGAGTAGGGCAGGAAGCCGATGGGGAACGAGCGCGACCGCGCTCGTCACGGTCATGGTCGTGGGGCTGGCCCGGAACGCGGCCGCCGGGTGCGGGTGCCAGAAGCCGCCGCCGCCCGTCGCGGAGGTCCGGCCGAACGTCACCTACGCCGGGGCGCCGGTGACGCTCTTCGGCGCCTCGCTCGTCGAGGGCGAGGACTACGACGTCACCTTCACATCGAGCGCCACCGGTGACGACACCACGGTCAGTGCGCGGGTCGTCAACCGCCGCGACCTGGGTGACGGCGTCTTCAAAAACCAGCTGGTCGTGCCCGTTCCCGAGCTGCCGCTCGGTCCGGCCGCCATCGTCGCCCGGCTGGCCGGTCGGACGTCTCCCGCGATCAATATCCAGGACGCCGACTTCACGGTCGCGCCGGCGCCCGTCGCCGTCCCGTCCCAATACGGTGAGTGGCGCGTTCCCGGCTACCGCGCGGCCGTCGGCAAGGACGGGGTCGTCTACGTCACCCTCGACCTGACGGGCACCACCGAGCCGCTGGTCTTCGAGGCCCGGGCGCTCGGCTACCCGCTCCGCTTCACGAACCAGGACATCATCTTCCGCAACGCCCAGGGCTTCCTCATGCAGCTGCTGGTCGGGGTCGACGGGGAGCCGGTGCCCGGGATGTTCGTCGTGCCGGCGTCGGACCCGAGCTCGTCCGACAGCGACACGCTCCGCTACTCGCGGCACGAGTTCAGCACCTACTTCCTGCAGCACGCCGAGCGGCAGCCCCACGCCGTCGATCCCACCGACCCGAACTGGCACCTGGACGGCAGCCGTCACGTCGACCACAACCATCTCATCCTCGCCATCGCCGGCCAGCTCGGACACCAGCGGCCCGACCCGGGCACCACCCCGGCCTTCGACCTCGGGGTCACGACCTACTCGCTCTTCCATCAGGGGCTGGTGGGGGTCTCGTCGGTCACCATGAGCGGCCGGGCCTTGACCGACGGGTACGACACCGCGGGAAGCCCTCCGACCCCCGATGGCGACGTGTTCAGCAACGGGATGGTGAGCGTCCACGACCACGCGAAGATCGAGGGCGACGCCACCGGAGCCGGGTTCGACGTCGCGCGGGACGCGGCGGTGAGCGGCAGCCGGACGATCGGGACGCCCCTGTCCTTCATGGAGATCAAGGTGCCGGCGGGCATCCCAGACCTCGGGAAGCTCACCGTTGAGCCGGGCTCGCCGGAGGTTGCGGACCGGGCACCGCACCGGAGCAAGGGGGGCAAGGGGACGAAACGGAGCGGCGGCCCCAAGGGTCGCCGGCAGCGGACGCTCGTCGGACCGGGGAGCTTCCTCGTTTCGGACCTGACGATCGCCGGGCGATCCACGCTGTTCGTCGACAACTCTGCCGGACCGGTGACGCTCTACGTGACCGGCCGCGTGACGGTGAAGGGCACCGGACGCATCGTGGTGGCGGATCCGAACCCCGAGAAGTTCGCGGTGTACGTCGCCAGCGACCAGCCGGTCACCTTCGGAGGCTCGGCCGCGACGCGCTTCTACGGCGTGCTCTACGCGCCGCGGTCGACGGTCGACATCATGGGCGGCGGCCAGTGGTACGGAGCGTTCGTCGGCAATGCGTTGCGCGCGGCGGGGCGCTCGAACGTGCACTACTACCGGGCACTCAAGGGTCGATGAGGATGGCGCTGAGGATGGGCCGCTTGACAGGGGCTTCCGCGACCGCCTAGGAAGACGAGCTGGCCGCCCCGCCCATGGCGCCCCCCGTCCTCTGGCAGTTCAGGTTCTCGCACTTCAACGAGAAGGCGCGCTGGGCGCTCGATTTCACACTACTACCGGGCACTCAAGGGTCGATGAGGATGGCGCTGAGGATGGGCCGCTTGACAGGGGCTTCCGCGACCGCCTAGGAAGACGAGCTGGCCGCCCCGCCCATGGCGCCCCCCGTCCTCTGGCAGTTCAGGTTCTCGCACTTCAACGAGAAGGCGCGCTGGGCGCTCGATTTCAAGGGCATCCCGCACGTGCGGCGGTCGCTCGTCCCGGGGCTGCACGTGCCGCGCGTCCTCTGGCTGAGCGGCCAGAAGTCGCTGCCCGTCCTCGAACTCAACGGCGAGACGATCGTCGACTCGACGCGCATCATCGCGACCCTCGAGCGGGTGAAGCCGGACCCGCCGCTCTACCCGCGTAACGAGCGGGAGCGCGCCCTCGCCCTCGAGGACTTCTTCGACGAGGAGCTCGGCCCTTACATCCGCCGCGCGCTCTTCCACGAGCTCCTCCCGGACGGTGACTACTGCGCCGCGCTGTTCAGCGAGGGCTCCGGCTCCGCCGCCCGGACGGCCTATCGTGCCGCCTTCCCGGTGATCCGCGTTCTCATGAAGCTGGACATGAAGATCGATGCCGCGGGCGCGGCCAAGGCGCGGGCCCGCGTGGCCGCCGCCCTCGACCGCCTCGACGGGGAGCTGCAGCCGAGCGGCTACCTCGTCGGCGAGCGCTTCAGCGTCGCCGATCTCGCTGCCGCCGCGCTCCTCGCGCCGCTCGTCTTTCCGCCCGAGTGGCCCTACCCCCTGCCCGGTCCGCTGCCGGCGCGGGCCGCGGCGCTGAGCGACGCGTTCGCCGCGCACCCCGGCGTGCGATGGGTCCGCGAGATGTACCGCCGGCACCGCGGGACGTCGGCGGCGCTCGCCGCATAGCGGATCAGGCTCTCGCGGCCCGGCGCGCGAGCAGCGCGCGGGTGCGGGCGACGGCGCCCTCGTCGCCGTCGACGCGGAAGGGGATGCCGAGGAAGTCCGTGGCGCCCGCCTCGGCCAGGCGGTCGAGCTCCTCCCCGACCGCGCTCTCGTCGCCCACGATGGCCACGTCGTCCGGTCCTGCCGCGCCCTCGAGGTCGAGCATCCGCCGGTAGGAGGGCAGCGCCCCGTAGATCTGGAAGCCGCGGGCCGCCGACGCCCGTGCCGCGGCGACGTCTCGGGTGACCGCAACCGGGAGCCCGACGACCACACGCGGCGCCGGGCGGCCCGCCGCCGCGGCCGCCTCGCGGATGCGCGGCACCGTGTGCTCGCGGACCGTGCGCAGGCCGGTCATCCAGGTGATCGTCCCGTCGGCTTCCCGGCCGGCGAGCGCGAGCATCTTCGGGGCGAGCGCGGCGACCAGGATCGGGCACGGCGTGGCGCCCGGGACGGCGAGCTGCGCGTTCACGCGGTACTCCTCGCCCGCATGGCTGACGCTGCCCGTGCGGATGAGGGGCCCCAGCACCGCGAGGTACTCCTTCATGTGGCTGTAGGGCTTCGCGAAGGAAAGGCCGAACATTCCCTCGATGACGATCTGATGCGAGAGGCCGATGCCGAGCGTGAACCGGCCGCGCGCCACCGCCTGCGCCGAGAGCGCCTGCTGCGCCATGGCCAGCGGATGACGCGGGAAGGTCGGCACGACGGCCGTGCCGAGCTCGAGGCGCGTCGTCTCGCGCGCGCAGAGCGCCGCGGCGAGGATCGCATCCATGCCGAAGATGTTGGCGAACCAGCCGCTCGCAAAGCCTTCGGCCTCCGCCCGCTTCGCCTGAGCAACGAGGCCGTCGACGTCCGCCGGCGTTCCGCCGATGTCACCGATGCCGATGCCGATCTTCATGGTGCGGGTCTTAGCGCACCCGCGCCCTCCGGCGGAAGGCCCACCACGGCGGCTCGGCGCCGGCCACTCACCTTGACACCCCGCGCGACGCGCGGGTAGCGTCGGGGCCCGTTGAGCGACGCCCTCTCCGGCATCCGCATCCTCGACCTCACGGCAGAGCCCGGCTTCTTCGCCGGCAAGGTCCTCGGGGACCTCGGCGCGGACGTCGTGAAGGTCGAGCCGCCGGCGGGCGATCCGGCGCGCCGGCGGCCGCCCTTCTGGGGCGGGGTCGCCGATCCCGGCCGGTCGCTCCTCTGGCTCGCGCTCAACACGTCGAAGCGCGGCATCACCCTCGCGCTCGACCGGCCGCGCGGGCGCGAGCTGTTCCTCGCGCTCGCCGAGCAGGCCGACGTCGTCCTCCAGACCGAGCCGGCGGGGAGCCTGGCGGCGCGCGGCCTCGGCTGGGAGACCCTGCACGCGCGGAACCCCCGTCTGATCCTCTGCTCGATCACGCCGTTCGGGCAGACCGGGCCGCGCGCCGCGTGGCGCGGCTCGGACCTCACGGTGGTCGCCGCCAGCGGCAACCTCTACGCGACGGGCGATCCCGACCGCCCGCCCGTCCGCTGCTCCCTGCCCGTGTCGCACTACCACGGCGGCCTCGAGGCCGCGGTCGGCGTCGTCTTCGCCCTCCTCGCCCGCGAGCAGACGGGCGAGGGCCAGCAGGTCGACGTCGCGCTCCAGGCCGCCATGGTCATGCCGAGCATCGGCACGGCCGCGATGTTCCGGATGACGGGCCAGCGCGGGGCGCGGGTCGGCGCCTTCATGAGCGCCGGCCGGACCGTCCAGCGCGAGATCTGGCCCTGCAAGGACGGCTTCGTGTCCTTCGCGCTGCGCGGCGGACCGGCGCGGGTGCCGGGGCTGATCGCCATGGTGGCGTACATGGACGAGCACGGGATGGCGTCGGAGCGCCTGAAGGCGACCGACTGGAAGACCTACAACCACAACCTGCTGACGCAGGCCGAGGTGGACGCGCTCACCCGGGAGTTCGGCGCCTTCTTCGCCACCAAGACCATGGCGGAGCTCTACCGGGCCGCCTGCGAGCGGAACCTCATGCTCGCCCCGGTCAACACGGCGCGCGAGATCGTGGCCTCCGAGCAGCTCGCCGCACGCCGCTTCTTCGTCGACGTCGAGCACCCCGGCCGCGGCCACCTGCGCTATCCGGGCGCCTTCGCGATCACGAGCGACGCGAGCGTCGCGATCCGCAGACCTGCACCCCATCTCGGCGAGCACACGGCCGAGGTCCTCGCCGAGCTCGGGCTCGACGCGCGGGACGTCGAGCGGCTCCGCGCCGGGGCCATCATATGAAGCCGCTCTTCAGCGGCACGACGATCGTCGAGTTCGGCGGCGGCGCCGCGGGGCCGATCGCCACGCGCTACTTCGCCGACCACGGCGCGACGGTCATCCGCGTCGAGTCGCGGCGCCGCCCGGACTTCCTGCGCATCCTGCGCCTCACGCCGACGACCCCGGGCGGGCTCGACGGCTCGGCGCACTTCGCCGTGCTCAACGTGAACAAGCTCTCGGTCGCGCTCGACCTCTCGCGGCCCGAGGGGGTCGCGGTCGCGCGCCGGCTGGCGCTCTGGGCCGACGCCGTCGCCGAGAACTTCGCGCCGGGCGCGATGGCGAAGTGGGGTCTCGACTACACCGCGCTCGTCCGGGAGCGTCCGGACCTGGTGATGATCAGCACGTGCCTCAACGGGCAGACGGGCCCCGACCGCCAGTATCCCGGCTTCGGGGGGCAGGGCTCGGCGCTCGCCGGCTTCAACCACCTGACCGGCTGGCCCGATCGCGAGCCCGTGGGCCCGTTCGGCACCATCACCGACTCGCTGTCACCGCGCTTCGCGGCCCTCCTGCTCGCCGCCGCCCTGCTCGACCGCCGGCGCACCGGCCGGGGGCGGCACATCGACCTCTCGCAGGTGGAGGCCGGGATCGTCTGCCTCACCGAGTCGATCCTCACCTACACGGCCAACGGGGAGATCCTGACGCGCATGGGCAACCGCTCCCGCCACGCGGCGCCGCACGGCGTCTTCCGCTGCGCCGACGAGGACGGACGCGACCGCTGGGTGGCCATCGCGGTGCACGACGACGAGGACTGGCGGCGGCTCGTGAACGCTCTCGGCCGCCCGGCCTGGGCCGCCCGTCCGGCGCTGGCAACGCTCGCCCGCCGCCAGCAGCACGTCGACGAGATCGAAACGCGGATCGAGGAATGGACGCGGGAGCAGACGGCGGCGCACGTCGCCGCCCGCCTCCAGGCCGCCGGCGTCGAGGCCGCGCCGGTCGAGGACTTCGGCGACCTCCACGAGGATCCGCAGCTCGCGCATCGGCGCCATTTCCGGACCGTCGAGCACGCCGTCCTCGGGCGCCATCCGGCCGAGACGCACGCCATCCGCTTCTCCGCGGCAGAACCGCGCCTCGAGTCGCCCGCGCCGCGGCTCGGCGAGCACACCCGATACGTGCTCCGCGAGCTGCTCGGGATGGATACGGAGGAATTCGACCGGCTGCACGCGGCCGGGGTGTTCGAGTAGCGGGATCCCTCCGCGCAGGCCGCCAGTGCGCGATCGCGTCGGGGCGCAACGCCGCACCGCTGGGCGCCGATGCACTCCCGCAGAATTGGTCTTGACGGCCTCTCCGGCTGGCGTACCTAGGAATCTAGGACGCTCGCTGAGCCTACGCATCCCGAGAACGTCGGAGAGGAGGCCGATAGCCGACGGTTCGGTTGCGCGTTCGTCGGACTATCGCGAGACGAACCTGAACCTCTGCGTGATTGTCGATAATCCCGAGACGACGACCCACCCGGTGATCGCGGTGGTCCTGCATCAGCTCCGTGCCAGACACACGCTCCGGCTGCTCGATGTCCTGGGACTCACGGGGCCGGCCGCCATCGCCCGGGAAGCGGCACATGCACCCGCTGACCTGTACCTGCTGAAGTCCCACGCGCAGCAGGCCCTCGAGCTCGCCTACCACCTCGAGCAGCGCGGTGCCATGGTGGTCAACCCGTGGGCGGCAGCCGTGGCCTGCTGGGACCGCCTGCTGATGACCGAGCGCATGCGCCAGGCGCATCTGCCATGGCCGCAGACGTGGAGCTTTGCCACCCCCGGACACCTGCTCGCGCAACTCGACCTGCTCGTTGCCTTGCCCTTCCCCCTCATGCTCAAAAGCCGCTACAGCCGGCGCGGCGACCTGGTAGCCAAGCTGCTCGACGTCGACCAGCTGCAGGCCCTGGCGGGCCCCGGCGGGGAGCCGTGGCATCAGGAGCCGATCATCGTGCAGGAGTTCGCGGCGGGCGACGGCTGGGAGATCCGGCTCTCGGTGATCGATGAGGAACTCTTCGCGACCCGGCCGCGCAGTCCCCTGGACGTGGAGGCCTCGCGTGAAGACCGTGCGCCGACGGCCGTCGATCTGCGCGATGAGTGGGCCCGTCTGGCGCGGGAGGTCGGCCGCGTGTTCAATCTGCGCGTCTACGCCCTCGATCTGCTGCTGACCGAGCGCGGACCTCTCGTCATCGACGTGGATGTATTTCCCGGGTTTCGCGATGTGCCGGGAGCTGACCGCGCCCTGGTGGCGCTGGTGGACCGCCTTGCGGGAACGAGTCGGACCCGCACTATCGCGTCCGGGCGGGAACCGGCTGGCCGCGAATCCGGTAGTGCACCTTGGTATCGTCGCTGCCGGCGTTGAAGGTCTGGACGGTCCACACGTCCTGGAGCCGTGCCGCCTCCGGGAAGACGTTGCGCACCGGCACCGGCTTGTTGATCAGGTCCACCGAGCCGCCAACGGGGACGACGATGGCCGGCGTCTCGAGCACCTGGATGCAGGTCTCGTCCTCCTTGCAGGTGGGACAGCTCGCCTGCGCGCAGTCGGAGTCGTGCTGGCAGGGCCGCGAGAGGGTCGCCGAGCAGTGCGACTGCGTGAGACACGTCTCACCCTCTCCGCACCCCTGGCAGAAGAGCGGGTTGCAGTCGGCGTCCCGCGTGCAGCCCTGGGTCGTGGTGTCCGAGCAGTGCTGGAGGTCGAAACTCGTCTTCTTCGTCTGCGCCACCTCGCGGACGCTGGCCCCCTCCTCGCAGGTGAGCACGCCCCCTCCGATGAGAAGAATGCCGCTGCCGCCTACGCGCGGGCTCGCGTTCAGCAGGCGCACGCGCAGGTTGACGGAGTCTCCGGACGTGTACGTCGGCCGCCGAGGCGTCAGCTCGACGACCAGCCGCGGGATGATGGTCGCGCTCAGGATGCGAACGCCGACGCTGTCACAGAGCGCGCTGCCGTCCATGAACTTCTCGGCGACGGAGGCGACGAACCGTCCCGCGGATTGGTAGAGAAAGTCCGTCTTGCAGGCGTCGAAGACGCGGTTCGAGCCCCCGGTCGTGCAGGAGCCGGGATCCACCGACGACGACTCTCCAGTACCCGTGCCGAAGTCGAACTTGTTCGGCGCGGGCAGCGTCTGGCCGTTCGGGCTGACGAGGGCGCCGAACTGGGGGTTGATGTCCGACGGGATGCCACCGCGGTCGCCGACACCGTCGTCGCCGTCGGCGTAGAGCGTGATCGAGGCGGTGTGCCCGAACCCGATCTTCGCCGACGCCTTGCCGAGACGGCGGGCGCCGGCCCGGGCCTCGACCACGACGCGCGAGATGCCGCCGCGGAACGGCCGGAACGGCGTCTTCGGCAGGATGTCGCAGGTCGGCGCCACCCAGAGGATCGTCGGCCGCGTGTAGAAGGCCAGCTTGTCGGGGGTGAGAATGCAGGCGTCGCCGAACTCCGCGCAGAGCCCCGCCACCGCCGCCCCCTGCGCCGTGGGACCGAGGTCGAGGTCGGCCACCAGCAGCCCGACGGCGGGCGCGCGCATCGACCAGTGGTAGACGATCTGATCGGCCGGCGCGCCGTCGGCCTCGGCCCGCAGCCGCACGACGTGCAGGGGAAGCCCGTCGTCGGCGAGCTTGCTCAGCTTCGAGCAGTCGGGCATCGCGTCGGCCGCATACAACGTCTCCGCACGCGTCGCCGCGAGCCGCACCGCCGCACCGAGCGGCGCGGCGAACGGCACCTCGAGCAGAAGCAGGACGAAGAGAAAACGGCGCGCCGAGCCCATCCTCCACCTCCACCCCGGGCGCGCTCATATCACGGCCGCGATGGGCGGGCCAGCGAGAGCGGCGTCGCCCCGTTGACACGCCCGCGGCCGTGCCGTTTAACTTCGAGCCGGCGCATGGTGGAGAATCGGCAGGAAGCGCGCCGCATCATCGGCGAGCTGGCGCGCACCGTCGACCGGAAGCTGGCGGTCGAGGTGCGCGACGTGCCCGGCCAGGAGCGGCTCCAGGTGAGCCTCACCCACGGTACCCACCAGTCCCACATCGAGCTGGCGATTCCCGCCGTGCTCGCCGCCAGCGAAGACGCGGTGGCGCGGAACGAGCTGCGGCTGCGGATCAAGCGCGCCACCGACACCATGCTCTTCCGGCCCATGCCGGACCATCGCATCACCGTGAAGCCGGTCGCGCCGCCGGGCGGGCAAACGACGTTCCGCGCGCCGCGCGGGCGCGGGCGCCGCTGAACTGCGGGAGCGCCGCCGGCACGACCGTGCCGGCGGGCGCAGGCTACCGCGCCCGCGCGGCGCGGGGCGGTTTCGCGGCGAGCGGCGGGGCGGCGGCGCGGGCCTTGGCGGCGAGGTAGTCCTCGTAGTGGCCGAGGTAGCGGGCGGCCTGGCCGTCGCCGACCTCGATCACCTGCGTCGGGAGCCGGTCGAGGAGGTAGCGGTCGTGGGCCACGATGACGAGCGTGCCGCCGTAGGCGAGGAGCGCCTCCAGCAGGACCTCCTTCGCCGTCAGGTCGAGGTGGTTGGTGGGCTCGTCCAGCAGGAGGCAGTTGGCCGGCTCGAGCAGGAGCTTGGCGAGCGCGAGACGGCTCCGCTCGCCGCCGGAGAGGACGCTCACGCGCTTGTCGACGGCGTCGCCCGAGAAGAGAAAGGCGCCCAGCAGCCCCCGCACGTGCGGCGCCGCCTCGACCGACGCGGCGCCCATCACCTCTTCGAGGACGGTGTGCCCTGCGTCGAGCATCTCGGCGTGGTCCTGAGCGAAGTAGCCGAGCCGGACGTTGTGGCCGACGCGGCGAGTCCCCGCGTCGAGCGGCACCACCCCGCCGAGCAGCTTGAGCAGCGTCGTCTTCCCCGCGCCGTTCGGCCCGACCAGCGCCACGCGCTGCCCCCGCTCGATCAGCACGTCGGCGCCGTCGTAGACGCGCACGTCGCCGTATCGCTTGCGCGCCGCCGCGAGCTCGAGCACCGCGCGGCCGCTGCGCGGCGCCTCGGGCAGCCGGATCTTGAGCACCCGGTCGTGACCGTCGGGCGGCCGCAGACGCTCCATCTTCTCGAGCTGCTTCACGCGGCTCTGGACGAGCGCCGCCTTCGAGGCCTGGTAGCGGAAGCGGTGGACGAACGCCTCGATGCGCTCGATCTCGGCCTTCTGCTCCTCGTAGGCCTGGCGGGCGAGCTCGAGACGTTGCTCCCGCTCCTCGAGGTAGCGGCTGTAGCCCATCGGGTAGTCGGTGACCCGGCCGTGCAGCACCTCGGCGATGCGGTCGACCGTGACGTCGAGGAAATAGCGGTCGTGGGCGACCATGATGACGGTGCCCGGGTAGGCGGTGAGGAACTCCTCGAGCCACGTCCGCGCCTCGAGGTCCAGGTAGTTGGTCGGCTCGTCGAGCAGCAGGATGTCCGGCCGCCGGAGGAGAAGCTGCGCGAGGGCGGCGCGCATCTGCCAGCCGCCGGAGAGCTCCGCGCAGTCCCGGTCGAGGTCGTCGGCGCGGAACCCGAGCCCGCGCAGCACGGCTTCCGCCTCCGACTCGGTGTCGTACCGTCCGTGGTGGTCCCACTCCTCGCAGACGGCCATGTAGCGCTCCATGACGCGCGGGTACTCGTCGCTCCCGGGATCGACGGTGGCGAGCGCCTGCTCGAGGGCGGTGCGCCGGGCCTCGAGCGCGTGGAGCTCCGCGAAGGCCCAGAGCGCGTGCGCACGCACGGTGACGCCGCACGTGCCGAGGATGTGCTGGGGAAGGTAGCCGACCGTGGCGCCGCGCGGCAGCGCCACCGCGCCGGCGTCGGGCTCCACCTGCCCGGCGATGATGCGCAGCAGGGTCGACTTGCCGGCCCCGTTGGGGCCCGTGAGCCCGATCCGGGCGCCATCGGGGATGCCCCAGGTGACGTCCGCGAGGACGACCTGCCCACCATATCGCTTGGCGATGCCGGAGACATTGAGCATGAATCAACCAAGATGCCCGCGCCCACGCGCGGGAGCAAGCGGCTACGCTCGGCGCGCTCGGGAGCCCGCGGCGGCGCCGGCCACGAGCAGCGTCAGGTAGGGTTGCAGCGGCTCGCTGAGACGCGATTCGGCGTGCGTCGCGGCGTGGACGAGCGTGCAGTAGACGAGCAGCGCGTAGACCGGCAGGAGCTGGCGCCAGCGGTCGCGGAGGGCGAGGACGGCACCGAGCGCCACGATGGGCAGGACGATCCCGGGCGTGAACGCCGCCGTCCAGGCTCCGCCGAACGCGAGGACGAGGACGTGAAAGTCGAACACGTGCGAGCCGCCCCAGTCGGCCTCGGGATCGCCCACCCAGTAGGTCGCGAGCTTCTCGGCAGCGTAGCGCAGGTAGACGAACGGCTCCGCGGCGATCGACCGCGCGGCCCGGGCATTCCAGTAGCGCTCGCCGGCGAGGGACGAGGGGTCGGGCACCGGCGAGCCGGGCGCGTAGAGCACATCGGTCCACACCTGCATGTAGGAGTACCCGCGGTCGCGGACCAGGTGATAGTACTCCGGGCTTCCCTGCCAGAGCAGCGCATTGCTCAGCGCGAGCGGGAAGACCGCGTGGTAGCGGACGTAGTTGCGCACGAGCCAGGGCGCCACGACGAGCGCCGCCCCGAGCGCGTACACGAGGCCGTGCCGCGCCGCGCGCCGAGCGCTCTCGCGCCCCGCGAACGCGAGCGGTGCGACGAGAGGGAAGAAGAGCAGCGTCGGACGGACGAGGTCGGCGACGCCCACGGCGGCGCCGGCCAGCGCGACCCGCCATCCCGCCGGCTCCCGCGTCGCGTCCCAGAGGAGCAGCATGGCGAGCAGCACGACGGGCGTGAACAGCACCTCGCTCATGAGCGGCCGGACCTCCAGGACGAGCTGGCAGCTGAGCGCCACCCCGAGCGCCGTGAGCAGGCCGGCCGGGTGGCCGAACACGCGCCGTCCGAGCAGGTACGCCACCGGGATCGCCGTCGCGCCGAGGAAGGCCTGCGCGATCGGCACCGCGCGGTAGGATCCCCCCGACGCCGCATACACGGCGGCGAGCCAGAGCGGGTACAACGGCACCCGGCCGGGCCAGTCGATCCCGTGGCCGGCGAGGAAGGCGCGGGCGAGCCGATCGTAGGCCGGCTCGTCACCGTCCAGGCGCGCGGGGCCGTCCACGTGCGTCAGGTTCCAGCACCAGGCCGCGTAGAGCCGCAGGGCGAGCCCGACGGTCGTGATCGCGGCGATCGTCCACGCTGCCGAGCGCTCGTCGCAGACCAAGCGGACGAGCGTACGCCCGCGGACCGGCACCGGCGCATTCTACGCGTGCTCCGCCGCCCGCGACAACGAAGAGGCGTTCGCGTACCTCAAGCGGGCGCCGAGAGCTACCCCTTGACGCTTGGTTATACGCGCGTAAAACACCAGCGTGACCCTTCGTCGGCGGGTGAGGCGGATCGGCGGCAGCCTGGGGGTCCTGATCCCGCGGGACTTCGCGGAGGCCATGAACGTCACCGACGGCAGCGAGGTGCGGCTGACGCTGGTGGGACGTCAGGTGGTGGTGGAGCCGGCCGACGACACGGTGGACGACGGAGCCTTCCGGCGCGCCCTCGGCGCCGTGCTGCGCCGTCACGGCCGGGCATTCGAGTTGCTCGCCGCCTACGACCGTGGCGAGTGGCGGCCGCCTCGGCGGTGAAGCGCAGCCTCCGCTTCCTCTCCGCCGAGCAGGTCGTGGCGGTGCACGACACGCTTCTCACACGCTACGGAGGCCGTATGGGCGGCGGCCCCCGCGGACAGGCGTACGAGGGCGTCGACGCGGCGGTCCAGGCCGTCAAGAACTCCTACTACGAGACGGTCGAGGAGCTGGCCGCGGCCTACGCGGTGTACATCGTGCAGGGGCATGTCTTCGCGGACGGGAACAAGCGGACTGGCGCGGCCGCAATGCTCACTTTCCTCGAAGTGAACCGGATGCCTGTGCGGATCGCTGCCGAGGAGCTGGCGGCGATGATGATCGATCTACAGCGGCGGGCCGAGGCCGGCCAGCCGGTGTCAGACCTCGTGCGCTGGATCGCGCGCGCCATCGCCGCGCGCCGCGCCAGCCGCCGGCGTCGCCGGGGTCGCTGAGCGGCCGGTACCGCAGCTCGACCCGGCCCGGTCCTCAATAGTCTTCGCCGAGTTCGAGCTCCATGAAGCGGGCGCCCTCGATCGGGTTCGGACGGTACGGCGCGATCTCCTCGAAGCCGAGGGAGCGGTAGAGCGCGATCGCCGCGGTCATCGACGGCACCGTGTCGAGCCGCATCCGCCGGTAGCCCCTGCGCCGCGCCTCCTCGATGACGGCCGTCGCGAGCGCCCGGCCGATTCCCCGTCCGCGGCATTCCGGTCGCACGTAGAGGCGCTTCATCTCGCAGACGTCGCCTTCGAGCCTCCGGAGCGCGACGCACCCCGCCGCCGTCGTGCCCTCCGTCGCGAGCAGCAGGCAGCCCTCGGGAGGAGCGTACTCCCACGGCAGGGCGTCGAGCTCCTCGGAAAAGCCCTGAAAGGAAAGGTCGAACCCGAGCGAGGCCGCATATTCCACGAAGAGCGTGCGGACGGCCTCGAGGGCTTCTCCGCCGTCGGCCGGCACCACCCTCACACGTCGCCCCGGAGCCGGAGTCCCGCCGGCAGCGCCTCGTCCAGGAGCCGCGTCTCCTCGCGCGCCTCGAGCGCCACCGGCTCGCGCACGAGCCGCGCCGCGCGTTCGCCGTGCGGGGCGGTCTCGAGCCGGCGCGCGAGCCGCTCGCGCAGCTCGAGATCGAGGTCGCGCCCGCGGTCGCCCGTCGCGCGCGCGAGCTGGGCGAGGGCGAAGGCATAGGCCTCGGGGCGCGGCCACTCGGCGGCGAGGAGGCGCTCCGTCCACGCCGCCGCCGCGTCGCGCGCGACGACGCAGTTGAGCGGCCCGTAGACCGGCACGCGCGCGCCGAGCCGGGCGAGCGCCCAGAGCTCGGGCTCGGTCGCGGGCCCGCGTTCGGCCTCGGCCACGAGCACGCCGCCGAGCTCGGCGCGGGCCGCCGCCGGCAGGCGCTCGCAGCTGCCGACCGCCTGCCACATCTCGCGCCGCTCCTGCGGCGCCGGGCGGGGCCCTCTCGGCTTGCCGCGGCGGAGCAGCGCCGGGCCGACGAGCTCGAGGAGGTGCTGCTGCTGGCGGGCCGTCAGCCCGCCCGCGATCCGCTTCCAGAGGTTCCACCATTCCGCCCGGCACTGGACGGCGCGCGGATGGCGCAGCTCGCCCGACAGCACGCGCCAGAGGCGGCCGACGCGCACCTCGTCGCCGGCGTCGCCGAAGCCCGGCCGGAGAAGGAATCCGGCCAGGTTCAGCCACCGTGCCTCGTGCTCGGCCGATCGCGCGCGCGCCGGCTCGAGCGGCCAGAGCGCGTCCCACAGCGTCCGGATCGCCGCGAGCGGCCAGGCGTCCCGCCCGGCGTCGAGCGCCGCCTCGAGGCGGCGCGTGAGGGTCACCGGGTCGTCGCCGCTCTCGAAGGCGGCGCGCAGCAGGGCCGACGCCTCGTCGAGCCGGGCCGGCTCGACGACGAGCGCGGCGTCGCCGGCGGCGGCCGGCTCCGCCGCGGGGCTCACGATGTCGCGCAGCCGGAACTCGAGCCGCCAGCGATGCTCGGTCTCGAGCGAGCGACACCAGAGCTCGAGCGTCCCGATCTCGGTCAGCCGGACCTCGAGGTGCACGGGCAGCGCGCGCTCGGCGAGCTTCCGCCCGAAGCGCACGACGGTGCGCAGCGGCGGCAGGGGCGAGAGCGCGTCCGGAGCGGCTCGCACCAGCTCGCCGGCGCGCTCGCCGCTCCGATCCGTGGCAGTGTAGAGCGGGAAGGCGACGGGCCGGTTGGCCAGCAGCTCGAGCTCGCGGTCGGCGATCTCCACCGACTCGCCCTCCTCCATGCCGCGCGGCACGATGCAGAGCGCGGTCGCCGGCTCGCCCCCCAGGCCGAGGTAGTACGTGCGCGCCGCGCCGCCGCCGATGCGCACGCCGAGACCGCGCCGGACGAGGCCGAAGTAGGCCGCGCCGCGCGCCACCGCGAGCTGGAGCGACTCGGCCTCCAGCTCGGCCGGCCGCCAGTCGCCGCCCGGTGCGTGCCACGACCCGACCACCTCGCAGAGCCGCTCGCGCACGACCCGGGGCTCGAGCGCACCGCCGTTGAACAAGATCGCGTCGGGCCGCGCGAGCGGCAGGTCGGGCTGGCCGGCAGGCTCGCGCTGCCGGGCGAGGAACTCCGCCACGTGCCGCGTCACCTCCGGCTCGGCGGCGAAGGGGAGGCCCCATTCGCGCGACGCGAGGCCGGCCGCCTGCCTCGGCCGGGCTTCCCCACCGACAGGCGGAAAGAAGCCGTCGAGCACGACCGCCTCGACCTCGGTGCGGCTGAGCGTCGCGGCGAGCGCACCGCCGACGACCCCCGCCCCGCGCCCGGGCACCGAGATGCGGACGTCGGTGAGCGAGGCGTCGGCCAGCAGCTCCTCCTTGGCCGCCCGGCAGCGGCTGACGAGCGCGTGGAAGCGCGGCGAGTCGAGCGGCCGGCCGGGACTCAGACGCGGCTCGACCGCGCGCGCGAGCGCGATGTCCATGTTGTCGCCGCCGAGGAGCAGGTGCTCGCCGACGGCGACACGCTCGAGGCCCAGCTCGCCACGGCTCGCCCGCGCCGCGATCAGCGAGAGGTCGGTCGTGCCGCCGCCGACGTCGATCACGAGGACGAGCGGATGCCTCGCCACGCGCGGCCGCCATTCCTGCTCGTGCGCCACGAGCCAGGCGTAGAAGGCGGCCTGCGGCTCCTCGACGAGGACGACGTCCGGGAAGCCGGCCTCGCGTGCCGCGGCGAGCGTCAGCTCGCGCGCCACCTCGTCGAACGAGGCCGGCACGGTGAGCACGACCTGCTGCGCGGCGAGCGGCTCGGCGAAGCTCGCGTCCCACCCCTCGCGCAGGTGGCGGAGGATGCGCGCCGAGGCCTCCACCGGCGAGATGCGCGGCACCCCCTCGCCGCCGCCCCACGGGAGGATCGCGGCCGTCCGGTCGACGCCTCCATGACAGAGCCACGACTTGGCCGAGGCGACGAGCCGGCCCGGCACGCGCCCGCCCTGCTCGCGGGCGAGGAGCCCCACGCAGAAGTCTCGGCCGGCCGTCCAGGACAGATCGAGGCTGCCGGGAGGCAGGTCGTGCGGCCCGGCCAGGTAGACGAACGATGGCAGCGTCGGGCGGGCGCCCATCTCGCCCGGCGCGACGAGCTGCGGCACCTCGAAGACGCGGATCGCCCGGCCCGCGTGCGTGTCGACCCAGGCGCAGGCGGTGTTCGTCGTGCCGAGGTCGACGCCGACGACGAAGCGGGGCGCCGCCATGCGGGCTACGAGATCTCCACCTCCGCGGGAGCGATGACGTGCGGGTTCTGCCCGCGGCGCGCCGGCAGCGTCACCGTCTTCACGCGCCAGCCGGCGTGGCGCAGCACGCCGCGGAACGGCGGCGCGCCGGTGACGTTGCCCGTGAGCCGGATCGCGGCCGGGTCGAAGCCCGCCTCGACCGTCACCGATTCCCCCTCGGCGCCCGCCAGCACGGGCTCGAGCGTCACGCGGTCGCGGAGCGCGCGCCGGCAGCCGTCGTGAATGTCGCGGGCGGCGCCGCCGACCTGCTCGTCGCCGTACGGGCCCAGGTCCTCCTCGAGGAAGTCGACGAGACGGCCGTCCGCCTGGAGCGCCGCGAGGAGGCCGAGGGCTCCTTGCTCGGCCGCGTCCGCCGCCGGCACGGCGGCCACCGGGCTCGGCGCTTCGGGCGCCGCCACCCGGGGCACGACGGCGAGGAGCAGCAGCGCGAGCACGAACGGGCCGCCCACCAGCCACGCCGTGCAGGAGATGCACGCCGGCTGCGCGGCCACGAGGTAGTTGCCCGCCGCCAGCGCGGCCGCGGGCACGAGCGCGATCAGGAGGTTCATGGGGCCCCTGGTATCATACGGCTTCCCGCCGACAAGGCGCCGAGCGCGCCCGCGACGGGCCGGTGGCGAGCAGCGCGCCGCCGGCGAGCGCGGCGGCGGCGGCCGCGACGGCGAGCGTCGGCGCGAGGCCGACGGTCGCCGTGCCGAGGCCGAGCAGCGCGACCACGGCGGCGAGGGCGAGGCGCGCCACCAGGCTCTGAAGCGACAGCATGGTCGCGCGCAGCCGCGAATCGACCAGACGGTTCATGTAGACGTTGAGCAGCGGCTGCCAGAGGCCGTCGAGCATGCCGCGCGTCAGGATGAGGGCGGCGCCCTCCGGCCGAGCGACGAGGCTCATGGCGCCGAGCCCGACCGCCGGCGCGGCGGCCATGACCGCCGTCGCACCGCGCGGCCCGAGGCGCGCGTCCACGCGATGTGCCGCGTTCGCAGTGAGCGCCGTCACGGCCTTGGTGGCGGCGAAGACCACGCCGAAGAGTGCCACCGGCAGTCCGATGGCGCGCAGGTAGGGCTGCTGGAGAAAGAAGTAGACGTGCGACGTGACGATGGCGAAGGCGGCGAGCGCGAGCACCCAGCGCACCCGCGCCGTCCGGACCGCGTGGCGAGCGGCGTCGAGCATGAGACGCGGTGCGCTCGTCCCGTCGCGGCCGGACACCTCCTTTCCGCCGAGCGCCCAGGCGACCAGCGCGGTCGCCACGGCCGCGATCCCCGTCGCGACGTACGGCAGACGGATGTCGAGGGCCGCGAGGAGGCCGCCGGCGATCGCGGTGGCCCCCGAGGAGAGCGATACGAGCGCCTGCCCGCGGCTCTCGGCGCGCGGGTAGAGGTGGAGCTCGTCCGCCGCCTGGAGGGCGTCGAAGAGGAACGCCGAGTCGGCGCCGCTCTTGAGCGCCGAGGCGACGGCGAAGAGCGTCTCGGCGGCCCACACGACGCCGAGGGTGGGCCAGGCGAGGAGGCCGGCCGAGCCCGCGGCGAGGGCGAGCGCGCTCGCCACCAGGCAGGCGCGCCGCGAGTAGCGGTCGGCGACCGCGCCGAGCGGCAGGTCGAGCAGCGCCCGCACCGCCGTGTAGTACGACTGGATCCAGAGGATCGTCGCCACGCCGAGGCCGGCACGCTCCTCGTAGTAGACGAAGAAGACGGGCGCGAAGAAGACGCAGCTCGCCGTCGCCTGATAGAGGTAGTACGACGCGAGCAGCGTCGCCGGCCGCGCGGCGGCGGTGGCGGGTCTCACGCGGCGGCCAGCAGCCCCGCCAGGTCCTTGGCGTTCTCGACGCCATAGTGGCGGTAGCAGTTGTTCATCAGCGCGTAGACCTGGCGGCTCTTCCCGGCGAGGTCCCGGATCCTGTCGACCCACTCCCGGAGCTCCTCGGGACGGTAGAGATAGCGGAATCGTTCCGTGGTACTCACTCCGGGTCTGGTCCACGTCTCGACGCGCCGCCCGTGAAAGCGGACCACCGACAGCGCCTCGGACGTCGCCGCCGCGACGGGCGGTACGCTGGCCGCCGTGCCCTGCGGCTCGTCGACGCCCACGTAGACGAGTCCCGTCCGGCGGAGGAAGTCGAGCGTGCGCGGCGCCCGGCGCTCCGTCATCCATCCCGACTGCCGGAACTCGACCGCCACCTGGAAACCCGCGAGCCGCTCCGCCACCTGTTCGAGGTAGGTCGCGGACTCCCGGCTCGGGACGAACCAGCGCGGCATCTGGAAGAGCACGTAGCCGAGCTTCCCCGCGCTCGCGAGCGGCGCGAGGGCGCCCCGGAAGCGCAGCCAGATCTGATCGAGTATGCCCGGTGGCAGGTCGCGCGCGTAAACGCTCTTCGCGCCACGGAGCTTGTCGGGCAGGCTTTGTTGGATATCCTTGTCGAGCCGGAGCGGCTCGACGGGGTGCTGCGTGAGCGCAGCGTACGCCTTCACGCCGAAGACGAAGTCGGGCGGGGTGCGCTCTGCCCAGCGCCGGGCGTTCTCGAGCGATGGCAGGGCGTAGTAGGTGGCGTCGACCTCGACCACCGGGAAGTGCCGGGTGTAATAGCGCAGGCGCTGCTCGGCGGTGGTCACGCCCGCCGGATAGAAGGCACGGCTCGCGACCAGCGTCTTCTCCGTCCACGAGGCGGTGCCGACGAGCACGTTGCCGATCCGTGCCGGCTCCGGGCCGCGGCGCAGCGAGGGGAGCGGCGGCGGGGCGGCGAGCCAGCCGGTCGAGTCGCTCATGGCCACGCCGGAGGCTCCACGTGAAGATCCTGTACGGCGTCTGCGCGTGGGGCCTCGGGCACGCGACCCGCTCCCTGCCGGTCCTCCGCCGCCTGGCCGCCGAGCACGAGGTGCTCGTCTACTCCGACGGCGCGGCGCTCGCCTACCTCCGGCGCGAGCTCGGCGCCCGCGCCGCCTTCCTGCCCGCCACCATGCCCTACCCGAACATCTTCGCCGGCAGCGTGCTCGCGCTCCGCTTCTTCGCCCTCGCGCCGCGCCTCGTCGAAGCCATGCGCGCCGAGTACCGAGAAACGCAGCGCCTGGTCGCGGCCCACCACGTGGACCGCGTCGTCTCGGACAGCCGCTGGGGCGTGTCGTCGCCCCGCGTCCCATCGCTCTTCATCGCCCACCACCTGAAGCAACTCGCCCCGCCCCGCTTCGGCGTCGCCGAGCGGCTGACGGAGTGGGTCACCTGGCGCGCGATCCACCGGCGCTACCGCCGCATCCTCGTGCCCGACGCGGCGGAGGACGGCGGGCTCTCGGGCCGGCTCGCGCACGAGCTCCACTGCTGGGCGCCCTCGCAGCTGGTCTATCTCGGGCTGCTCTCCGACCTGACGCCGGGGCAGCGTCCGGCCTCGGATGCCGGCACGAGCCTCGACACGCTGGTCGTGCTCGGCGGTCCCGAGCCGAGCCGCTCGCGCCTCGAGGCGCGCCTGCTGCCGGATCTTGCCCGCCTTCCCGGGCGGACCGTCGTGCTGCGGGGGCTCCCGGCGGGTGACGGGCCACCGTGGCCGATCGGCGGCGTCGAGGCCCTGCCGCATGCGAGCCGGGACGAGCGAGACCGCCTGTTCGGCGCCGCGCGCGTGATCGTCGGTCGCTCGGGGTACTCGACGCTCATGGACGTGGCGCAGGTCGGCGCACGGGCGCTCCTCGTGCCGATGCGCGGCCAGACGGAGCAGGAGTACCTGGCGGCCCGCCTCGCCCGCAAGGGCCTCGTCCATGCCGTCGCCGAGCGGGACGTCGACCTCGCGCGCGACGTGCCGCTCGCCCGAACGCGCCGGGGGCTCGACGGCTTCGTCCACCCCGGGACCGACGCCGCCGCGCGTGCCGTCGCGGAGATCCTCGCATGATCTCGGTCATCATCCCGGCGCACGACGAGGAACGCTACGTCGGCCCGACCATCGCGGCGCTGTGTGCCGCGACGCGGTTCGAGGTCCTGGTCGTGGCCAACGCCTGCAGCGACCGGACGGCCGAGGTCGCACGCGCGCACGGCGCGCGGGTCCTCTCGACGCCCGTCCGCGGCGTGTCCCACGCCCGCAACCTCGGCGCCCGCGCCAGCGGCGGCGAAGTGCTCGTCTTCCTCGACGCCGACACGGCGCTCCCGCCCGCCGCGCTCGACGCGATCGCGGCCGCGGTCCCGGCACGCGCCGACTACGGCACCTGCCGCATCCGTCCCGATCGAACGACCCTTCCCGCCGTCCTGACGGCCACCGTCCTCGCCTGGGGCCACCGCCTGGCGGGCACCTCGCTCGGCATCCTCTTCTGCACGCGCGCGCTCTTCGAACGGGCAGGCGCCTTCGACGAGCGCCTGCACGCCGGCGAGGACAACGACCTGAACGCCCGCTTCCGCCGCCTCGGGGCCCGGCGCATCTACCTCGGCCAGGTCGCCGCCTACACGTCGATGCGCCGCTTCGAGCGTCTCGGCTACGTCCGCGTCCACCTCGCCTGGCTCCGCGGCTACTTCCGCCCGCCCGCCGAGTACGAGGTGATCCGCTAGCTGGCTAGATCAGCGAGGGGCTCCGCCCCTCGCCCCGGCGGGCAAAGCCCGCCGGGTCCTCACTCCCCGCTCGCTGCGCTCGGCCGCGCGCGCGGCGCGCGCGGAGATTCCAGGTCGAGTCGAGCCGCTGCCGTTCGCGGGAGAGGGGCCACCCGGCTCCCGCCGCGGCATCACGAGAACAGCCAGCGACGCTCCGCCGCGAGCTCGTCCATCATGTGCTGCATGATGCCCTCGACGTAACGGTAGCCCGCGTCGATCGGGTCATCGCCCGGGCCGGCCTGCGCGAGCAGCTCGTTCGGGCTGATCGGCTGCCCGTACACCGTCGTGATCTTCGAGGGATAGAGCGGCGGAGTCGCGAGCAGGAGGAGCAGGAAGAGCCAGCCCGAGATCCAGTTCTCGCCGAACGCCATGCCCGCGAGCAGCCAGACGAGCGCTTGCAGCGGCAGCGGGATCGCCTCGAGGCCGAGGTACTTGCGCGCGCCCGTCACCGCGGCGAGGAAGTGCATGCCGGGCGGCAGGATCATGGTGGCATGGCTGCCGATGGTGACGAACGGCACGACCGGCGCGTTGTTGGCGAACGCCAGGCGGACGAACCCGCGCCGCCCGTGCAGCTCGACGCGGTAGCGGTCGGTGAACGGCCGCGTCGACTCGTGCTCGCCGCCCGGGAACAGCGTGAGCGCGTGGCCGGCGGCGAGCATCTGGCGGGCGTTCCGCCAGCTGGCGCGCACGCCGCCGATCTTGGGCACGACCACGCGCAGGAACGGCGTCGTGTACAGCCACTGATGCGCGAGACAGCAGGGCCGGCGCGTCGTGCCGAAGCGGCGGTACCAGGCGACGAGCAGCATGAGCAGCTCGGCGACGCCGAAACCGCTGTGGTTGCCGACCAGCACCGCCGCGGAGCCAGGAATGTTCTCGAAGCCGCGCACCTCCATACGGAAGTACCGCCGATACAGGCCGTCAAAGGCGCGGTTGAGGATCTCAATCAGGCGATAGTCCAGCGAGGCGTCCGACCAGTCGACTTGCCGGACCTCGCGCAGGTGGCGCAACGCCCAGAAGACGTCGACGAGCGCCGGCAGGCGCCGCACGCGCCGGTCCCGCCGGACGACCTCAGTCCACGCGGGAGCCGCACGCCACGGACTCATGTCTACCCCCCGAGATACCGCGGGTTCGCCACCCGGAGCTTCTCGCGCACGGTTTCCCGGACGTGCTCGCGGACGACGCGCCCGAACGGCTCTCGGTCTGCCTCCCCTTCCCGGATCCGTCCGACCAGCGTCTCTGTCAATCCCCGAACCGCGGTGCGCAGGGCCTCGAGACGCGGCGGAGGGGCTCCGGCGACGCCGAGGAGGCGCGCGAGCCGCTCCCACTCCGCGAGCAGGCTCTGCTCCTCGCCGGCGATCTCGCGCTCGACGATGGCGAGGACATTGGCCGCGACGCGCGCGTGAAAGCGCTTGACGCCGTCGAACTCCGGCACGACGTCGGCTTCGAGGAACTCGCGCACCGCCCCGAGCAGCTCCCGCGCCGTCGGCCGGTCCTGCACCTCAGGCGCCCTCGGTCAGGTCGAGCAGCTCGAGCTCGGTCTCGGCCGTCCTCCGGCCGAGGCTCGCGAGCTCGACGCTCTTCACGCCCGCGAGGAAGGTCTGCATCTGCATGATGCAGATGATCCCCCACTTCAGGTTGCCGAAGACCTCCCACCAGCCGACCGCGGCCGGGTCGACGCGCCGGCCGCCGGCGCGCTCGTAAGCCGCAAAGAAGCGGGCGCGGTCCGCGAGCCCGCCGACGGGGTTGGCATCGGCACCGAAGCGCCAGGCGCGCACGCAGAGCCAGCCGAGGTCCTCCATCGGGTCGCCGACGTGCACCATCTCCCAGTCGATCACCGCGCGCAGCCCCTCGGGGCCGAAGATGACGTTGCCCACCCGGTAATCCCCGTGTACCAGCGTCCGGCGGTCGGTCGCCGGGAGGCGAGCCGCGAGCCAGCGGAGCGCGAGCTCGAAGGCGGGGTGCGGCTCGGGGGCGAGGGCACGGAACAGCGACTCGTAGCGCGCGAGCTCGACGGCCGCGGGCGACGTCTCGTCCGGCAGCCGGGCGAGGAAGGCGAGGGCCGGCACGCCGAGGTCGATCGCGTGGACGCGGGCGAGGGCCGTGGCGAGCTGCTCGGGAAGCGCGGCGCGCGCCGGCGCGTACTCGGCGTCGCGCAGGAGACGGCGGGCGAGCGTCTCCCCCTCGACGTAGTCCATCACGAAGAAGGGCGCGCCGAGCGCGGCGGGGTCGTCCTCGCACCAGCGCACGCGCGGCACTGGCACGCCGGCGGCCGCCGCCGCCTGGAGCAGCAGGAACTCGTGGCGGCGGCTCGTCTCGATGACGT
This sequence comes from Deltaproteobacteria bacterium, assembly GCA_005888095.1. Classification (GTDB taxonomy): domain Bacteria; phylum Desulfobacterota; class Binatia; order DP-6; family DP-6; genus DP-3. The sequence continues at coordinate 154,022 of VBKF01000089.1, forward strand.
GGCCCGGCGGGTCGCGGCGGAGGACGAGGCGCTCGGCCGCCCCGTTGGGCGTCGCCAGCGTGAACAGCCAGGTCTCGCGCGAGGCGCCGCCCGGCAGGCGGCGGAGCCCGCTGACGCTCGCCGCGGCGCCGAGCTGTCCGGCCAGGTAGGCCGCGAGCGCGGCGGCGAGGTCAGTCAAGGTGATCGAGGTATTCGGACCAGCCGTAGCCGACCCGCTCACCCCAGCGCCACTCGGTGAGGCCCTCGGCGATCCGCGTGGTCACGCCGCCGCGGCGGTTGCGGAGCGGCACCATGTTGAGCACGCGTCCCTCGATCTCCTCGGCGGGGGCCCCGTCCGCCGGATGGAGCCGCGCGCGGAGGCGGGCGTGGAGCTTCTCGGGAGCCGCGTACTCGGTCTCGACCTCGACCCGGCCGATCGGCCGGTTGGGCTCGTCGCGGCGGAAGACGTACCCGCCGTGCATCTCCGTCCCGTCGCGCTGCACGGTGAGCGCACCGACCAGGCCGTGATCCGGGCCGAAGTTCATGGTGAGCCAGCGGTAGTACGCGGGCGCCTGCCAGTAGCGCGGGCCCCAGGAGCGATCGCGAAGCCCGAAGCCGTCGATCGGGTGGTACACGCCGTCGACGACGACGCGGCCGCGCGCGCGCCCGTGCTGCTCGAGGTGCCCGCGCGCGAACTCGTGACCGGCCCGCTCGTGCCGGACGCTCACCCAGCTCCCCTCCCGCCGCTCGCGCGGCTCGCCGCCGTACGCCGGCGAGATGCCTTCGTAGACCAGATCCACCTCGACGGCGCGCTGCGGGTTCTCGCTGAAGGCACGCTTCGGGTCGACGAGGTCGAGCGGCCGGCTGAGGAGCACAGCGGGGCCGTCGTACCGCACGCGGTGCTCGCGCATCGGTGTGCGGACCTCGAAGCGCATGCCGGCCGCGTCGAAGCGCGCGTTGTCGGCGATCTCGGGCCGCGCGAACATGAACGCGACCCGCCCGTCGGGCAGGTAGAGGCAGAGCGTCATCTCGGCGTGACGCTCGTTCGGCCGGTTGCCGATGCGGGCGAAGCCGCCGAGACGGCGCCCGGGGTCGTAGAAGTTGTAGTAGGCGCTCTCGTTGTAGTTCTCCTCGCCCGTGTTCGGATGCATCAGGTCATCGGCATCGAGGAGAACGAGCTGGGTGGTCATGGGCCCAAACTAGGCGGGCTCGCCCTGTGTTTTCAAGCCGCTCGTCCTTGGCAGTCGGCGGCCCGTGCGATAGATCACCGCGCATGACTCCGCTCTCCGCCGAGGATCGGCTCGCCATCGGCGAGCTGCTGGCCACCTACTGCTCCGCCATCGACCTGGGCCGCTGGGAGACGTTGCCCGAGCTCTTCACCGACGATTGCCGGCTCGACTTCGGCGAGACGCTGGGGGTGCATGAGGGCCGCGAGGGGCTCCGCGCGTTCGCCGAGTCGCTGCGCTCGGCGGGCATCCGCATGCGGCACTACGTGACCAACGTCGTCGTCTCCGGCGACGGCGACCGGGCCCGCGCGGAGTGCTACGTCCTCGCCTTCGTCGGCGAGCCCGGCAGCCTCAGCCAGACGACGGGGCGGTACGAGGACGAGCTCGTCAAGCGCGGCGGCCGCTGGGCCATCCGCGTGCGCCGCGCCGTCATCGAGCTGCCGCCCACCTAGCCGCCGCGTCATGAAGGCCGTGCTCGGCCTGCGGGACGCCGTCGAGAGCGACGGCCGCCACGTCCGGCTCATCGGGCTCGCGGTCGTGACGGGCATCCTCGGGGCGGTGGGCAACGTCGTCTTCCGGGAGGCGATCAGAGGCGCCACCTGGCTCTTCCAGGGCCGGCTCGCACCGCTCGGGCGCCCGGGGATCCCGCTGGCGCTCGTTGCCGGCGGGCTCGCCCTCCTCTGCCTCGACCGGTTCTTCCCCGGCGAGGTGCTCGGCTACGGCTTCCCGCGCTTCCTCGAGATGCTCCACCTGCACGGGGCGAGCGTGAAGCGGCGGTGGATGGTCGTGAAGACGCTCGGGGCCGCGATCTCGCTCGGCGCCGGCGCCGCCGTCGGCCGCGAAGGACCGATCGCGCAGATCGGCGGCTCGATCGGCGCGGCGGTCGCGCGCCTCGGACGCCTCGCCGCCGAAGAGCGCAAGGTGCTGATCGCCTGCGGCGCGGGCGCGGGCATCGCCACGACGTTCAACGCGCCGCTGGGCGGCCTGCTCTTCGCGCAGGAGATCGTGCTGCTCGGCGAGGCGCATCTCGCGAACTTCAGCCTGATCGTCGTCGCCACCACGACCGCCGTGATCGTCGCGCGCGGGCTCCTCGGCAACGAGCCGGTCTTTCACGTCATGCCGTTCGAGCTCGACAGCTACTGGGAGTGTCTGACCTACGGCGTGCTCGGCGTGGTGCTCGGCCTGCTGGCGGTCGGCTACATCCGCTTCTTCCACGCGGTCGCCGCGCGTGTACGTCGGAGCCCATGGCCGCGACCGGTGCTCCTCCTGGTCGGGCTCGCGCTGGTCGGCCTCCTCGACGTGGCGGTGCCGGGGAACGTCTCGGACGGCTACCCGGTCGTCGACCAGGCGCTCGCCGGTCGCCTGGCGCCGGGTCACATGGCCGTGCTCGCGGCCGCGAAGGTCGCCGGCAGCAGCCTCTCGCTCGGCTGCGGCGCGCCGGGCGGCGTCTTCGGCCCCATCTTCTTCATCGGGGCGATGACCGGCGGCGCCTTCCGCGGGCTGTCGGCGCTCGTCCTGCCCGGACTCACCGGCCCGCGCGGGTCCTACGCGCTCGTCGGCCTGGGCGCCTTCCTCGCCGCCACCACGCACGCGCCGCTGACCGCCATCTTCCTGCTCTTCGAGATGACGCAGAACTACACGGTCACCGTCCCGGCGCTGATCACCGCGATCGTCGGGCTGACGGTCGCCACCCGGCTCGAGCCGGAGTCGATCGACACCCTGGGGCTCACCGCCGAGGGCAAGAGCCTGCACCCGACGACCGAGCGCCAGGTGCTCGACCGCATCCCCGTGGCCGCGGTGTACCACCGCGAGGCGGAGACGATCCCCGAGCGGGCGACGCTCCCGGAGGTGCTCCGCATCGTCGCCGGCAGCCGGAGCGCCACCTTCCCCGTGCTAGACGACGCGGGCGAGCTGGTGGGGGTGCTCGCCTTCGGCGCGCTGCGCTCGCTCCTGCTCGAGGAAGACCTCGGCCCGCTCGTGGTCGCTCGCGACCTCTGCGAGCCTCGCTTCGCCAAGCTCAGCCCGGAGGCGAGCCTCGGCGACGCGTTCCGGCTCCTCGAGGGCGAAGGAGTCGAGGAGCTGCCCGTCGTCGATCCCGCGAACCCGAGCCGGCTTCTCGGCCTCCTCTCCCGCGCCGACCTGATCGCCGCCTACAACCGGACCGTCGCGGCGCTCGGCGCGCTGCCGGCCTCCGCGCGTCCCGGGCCCCAGTGGGCGGACTCCTACCGGGTGCTGGTCGTCTCGGCGCCGCGCACCTGGGTGGGGCGGTCGCTGCGCGAGATCGACTGCCGCGCGCGCCACGGCGTCGCCGTCCTCGCGGTACAGCCGGGGGGACGGGTCGAGCCCGGGTACGAGCTGCCCGATCCGGACCGTCCGTTCGCCGCGCACGACACGGTGGTGCTCGCCGGGACGGCCGACGGGCTGCGCGCCGCGCAGGCTTTCTAGATCAGCGAGGGGCTCCGCCCCTCGCCCCGTCGGGCGAAGCCCGCCGGGTCCTCACTCCCCGCTCGCTTCGCTCGGCCGCGCGCGCGGCGCGCGCGGAGATTCCATCTCGAGTGGAGCGCCTAGCTCGCCGCGGCGCGCTTGCGGTTCTTGGAGCCAGGAGGGCGGCCCGGGCCGCGCCGGCCGCGGCGCCGTCGCCGCCGCCGCGTGGCGGTCTTCCCGCCTCTGCCGCTCGCTCCGCCGAGAAGGCCCGCTATCGCGTGACTGATCTCCTGACGGACGAGGTCTCGGATCACGGTGATCAGACTCTTCTGGCGCGGCATACCGCTACCTCCTTGGGAAGAGGCCTGCTCCTACTCCAAGCTCTCCGCCGTGGCAAGACTTATTTCCTGACTTCCGACGGCTCGCTCGGGTTTGAAACCTGTATTCCTTCGAGATGTAGCCCGCCCACGTCGACGAATTCCATGTCGGCAAGGCGGCGCCGCATTTCGACAACGCCTGGGAATGGCCCGCCAATACGCCCCGATGCGCGGTAAATGTAATCGTGCACCGGTGCATATAAATCCACTCCCCGCGCTTCCGGATGCACCTCTTCCGTCTCGGTCAGGTCTTCGACCCGCGTGGCTTCGGGTACGGAGGCGTGGAGCGCCTGCCGCAGGCCGTCCGCCAGCGCGCGGGAGAACATCTCGGCGTGGAACGTGAAGGCGGCCGCGCGCACCTCTCGCCGGCGCTCGAGCCTCATGCCGACGCCCGAGCCGCCTTCGACCAGCGCGTCCGCGAGGGCGCCCGCGGGCGGCTCCGGTGCGAGGAGAACCGCGTGGGAGCCCGCGACGAACAGCTCCTTCAGGCGCTCGCCGAGCGACTCCGGCTCCAGGTCGAGCTTGGAACCGCAGAGCACGAGCCCCTCGCGCTCGCCGCGCGCGGCGAGGAATCCCGCGACGAAGGCCCGGACGACATCCTCGCGCCCGTGCACCGCGATTTCGTACCAGCGCGTCACGGTCGAGTCATCCGAAGAACAGCCAGGTGACGAGCGCAAACACCGGGATCAGGACCGGCAACGAATAGCGGACGATGTAGCCGAAAAACGACGGCATGGATACCCCAGCTTCCTCTGCGATCGACTTGACCATGAAATTCGGCGCGTTTCCGATGTATGTGTTCGCACCCATGAACACGGATCCGGTGGCGATCGCCTGCAAATAGGCGTGATGCTCCCCGATGAGCCGCGGAATCGCGGCGCCTTCGACGACACCCGGGTACAGCCGGCCGAGCGCGGTGGAGAGGAAGGTCAGATAGGTCGGCGCGTTGTCGAGGAACGAGGAGAGGATTCCGCTCGCCCAGAAGAAGTGGGCCGGCGCGCGCACCGCGCGCACGACGAAGGCCATTCCCCCATGCTCGCCGGCGCGCAGCATGGCGAGCGCGGGAATGATCGTCGTGAAGATGGCGGCGAACAGGATCGCGACCTCGCGGATCGGCGCCCAGGAGTACTCGTTCTCCTGCCGGATGCGAGCCGAAGTGGTGAACCAGGAGCCCGCGAGCATCGCGAGCAGGACGGCGTCGCGCACCAGGTTCTGCACCTGCTGGCGCACGCCGAGGATGATCACGTCGCCGCCGGACCAGACTCCCGACAGGATCACCGCACCGAGCACGCCGCCGAGGAGGAGAAGGTTGTGCCAGCCCTCGACCGCGAGCGGCTCGCGCGGGCCGTGCGGAGGCTCGCGGACCACCCAGTCCTCCCGCCGCCAGTAGTAGACGTCGTGGAGCGCGTAGACGCCGAGCACCACCAGCACCACCAGCGCCGTCTGCTTCCATACCGTGAACGTCCAGAAGAACGGCACCCCGTGCAGGAAGCCGAGGAACAGCGGCGGGTCGCCGAGCGGGGTCAGGGCGCCGCCGACGTTCGCCACCAGGAAGATGAAGAACACGATCGTGTGCGCCCGGTGCCGGCGCGCGCGGTTGGCGCGCAGCAGCGGGCGGATCATCAGCATCGCCGCGCCGGTCGTGCCAACCCACGACGCGAGCACGGTGCCGATCGCGATCAGCACGCAGTTGGTCACCGGGGATCCGCGGAGCGAGCCCCGCACGTAGATCCCCCCGCCGATGGTGAACAGGGTGGCGATCAGGATGATGAAGGGGACGTAGTCGGCCACCGCCACGTGGGCGAGCTCGTGCACGGCCGGCTCGCCGTAGGCGAGCACGAACGGCACCACCAGCACCGCCGACCAGGCCGCCGACACCTTCGGGAAGTGATGGTGCCAGAAGACCGGCGCGAGGAGCGGGAAGAGCGCGATCGACAGGAGGACCCCGGCGAAGGGAATGGCGCTCCACACCGGGAGGATCGCGCCGAGCTCCGTTTCCATGTCCGCTCAGCGCCTGCGCCCGACGGTCACCCGGTCCGCGACCCTCTGAAACTCACGCTCCGTGAGGATGCGCCGCTCGACGAGCTCGTGCGGCTCCTCGTAAGGCCGCCCCTCGACGACCCGCCGCGCCATGCTCGGCGTGATGCCCGGGAGCTTTTCGATCGCGCGCCGCGAGGCGGTGTTCAAATCGAGGGGACGCGGCGCCGGCGCATCGCGACGGCGGTGAACGAGCCCGCATGCGGGCCCGACGAAGGCTGCCGCCAGGCAGACGGCCCGCAGCGCACGACTTCGCAGCATGAGCGCCGGAGCCTATACCCCGCACGCCCGGTTCAGCGGAAGAGCCGCCCGACCCAGCCGAACATCCGCCGCCCTCCCGCCCCGATGGCGCGCCCGCCGCCACGCAGCGCGTCCCCCAGCCCCTCGCCGACGGCGGTCCATACCGCGCGGTGCCGATCGCAGGGACGCTGGGGCTCGGTGCCGGCGAGGAACGGCTCACGCCGCACCTCGGGGCAGCCGGCCGTCGCGAGGAGTCCGGAGGAGGGGTCGACGTCCCGCCAGACGACGTCGTCGGGCACCTCGAACGGACGCCCCGCCCGGGGCCCGGCCGTCGCGCGCACGAAGTCGATCCAGATGGGCAGCGCGCCCTCGGCGCCGGTGAACCCGGTCGGCGCGCCGTCGTCGAAGCCCACCCAGACGCCGGCGATCACCTCGGGGGTGAAGCCGATGAACCAGGCGTCGCGGGTGTCGTCCGTCGTGCCGGTCTTGCCGGCCGCGGTGCCGTCGATCCCGGCGCGGCGGGCGGCGCGCGCGGTGCCGGTGTCCACGACACGCTCGAGGAGATGCGTGACCAGGTACGCGACGCCCGGGTCGAGCACTCGAGTCTCCTCGGCGCGCGCCGCGTACAGCGTCTCGCCGGCCGACGAGGTGATCGCCACCACCAGGTCCGCCGGCCGCTTGATGCCGCCGCTCGCGAACACGCCGTACGCCGCGGTGAGGTCGAGGAGCGAGGTCTCCGCGACCCCGAGGGCGAGGGACGGCACCATCGGCAGCGGCCCGGGGATACCCAGGTCGGCAGCGGCGCCGGCGACGGCGTCGAGACCGACGTCGAGCGCGAGGCGCGCGGTGGCGGCGTTGAGGGACTGGGCGAGCGCGTCCTCGAGCGGCAGGCTACCGTGGAAGACGCCGTCGTAGTTCGCGGGCCGCCACACGTGGCCGCCCGCCGCCACCGCGAGCGGTGAGTCGTCGAGCGGTGAGACGACCGTGCGCGCGGACATGTCGGGGCGCCGGGCGGGATCGAGCGCGGCCAGGTAGACGAAGGGTTTGAACGCCGAGCCCGGCTGGCGGCGCGCCCGCACGGCGCGATCGAGCGGGCTCGACCCGTAGTCGTGCCCCCCGACGAGGGCGAGGATGCGGCCGCTGGTGGGGTCGAGCGCGACCAGCGCCGCCTGCAGGGGCCCCGGGTCGCGCCGGCGCCGTGCCCGCGCCCGATCGGACGACTCCAGCCGCCGCCGGACGGCGCGCTCGGCCTCGCGCTGCGCGTCGGCGTCGACGGCGGTGAAGACCGCAAGCCCCGGCGCGCGGGCCGCGTCCGGCGGCAGCAGGCGGCCGAGCTCGCGCGCGACCTCGTCGGCGACGTAGAGCGCGCCGACGGGCCGGGCATGAGGCGCCGCCAGACGCAGCGGCTCGCCCCGCGCCCGTTGCCCCGCGGCCTGGTCGAGCGCGCCGTCCTCGACCATCGCCGCCAGGACGCGGTTGCGCCGGGCGAGCGCCGCGGCCGCATGCTGGCGCGGCGCGAGTCCGTTCGGCGAGCGGATGATGCCGGCGAGGAGGGCGCACTCGGCGGGGCCGAGCTCGCCGAGCGGCTTCGCGAAGTAGGCGTCCGCCGCCTCGGCGAAGCCGTGGATCGGGACCGCGCCGTCCTCGCCGAGGTAGACCGAGGCGAGGTAGCGGCGGAGGATCTCCTCCTTGGTCGCGTGCGCCTCGAGCAGGAGCGCCAGCACGGCTTCGCGCGCCTTGCGCCCGAGCGTGCGGCGCGGCGTCAGGAAGACGTTCTTCGCGAGCTGCTGCGAGATCGTGCTGCCTCCCTGCCGTCGCCCCCCCGCGCGCAGGTCGGCGAGCAGCGCACGGGCGATGGCCGTCGGATCGATGCCGGGATGGTGGAAGAAGTGTCGGTCCTCGGCGGCGAGCACGGCGGCCCGGCAGGCGGGCGGCGCGGGATCGGCGCCGGCGTCGAGCGCGCCGCCGCTGCGGCCGAGCGTGGCCAGCACCTCGGGCTCGAGGTCGAGCGTGTCGAGCGGCGTGCCGTCGGCGGCGCGGATGTCCGCGACGCGCCGGCCCTGCACGGCGACGCGCGCCGGGCGCGGGGCGGGCGCCCACGGCGCAGGCGACGGGCGCGGCGCGATCTCCACCGCGCCGCCCGCCGCGCGGTAGGAGCCGGCCACGAGCGCGTCGCCCGCGGCCTGCCGGTAGCCGAGGCGGGCGAGCTTGCGCGCGAGCGAGCCGCCCGGCACCGGCGCGTCGCGGCGCAGCACGGTGGGTGCCGCATAGATGCGCACGGCGCCGAGCGCGGGGCCCGCGAGGTAAGCGCGCACCTGGCGGTCGAGCCGCGCGAGCGCGATTCCGCCGATTGCCGCGAGGGCCACGGCGACGAGCACCAGGACGCGGCGCAGGCGCGGCATCGTCCTCCGATTCGTAGCACACGGTGGCGCGGCGTCCACCGCCGAGTTTTTTTCGTGTGGCCGACTTGTCAGCGCGGTCGCACGGCGCTATGAGCCGAACGTATGCAGGAAGTCATGCGCCGGCCGCATCCGGGCCCGCCGCAGAGTCAGACCGATCAGTTCGACGCGATGGTCCAGGGGCTGCGCGACAGCGCGGACCTCCTCGAGCGCCTCGGACGCGACGTCGCCGTGCGCTCGATCCTCGTCGACGTGCTCGCCGACCTGCTGAACGGCTCGATGGCGACCGTTCGCTTCGTGGCGAGCGCGCTGCTCGGCTGAGCCCCCGCGCGCGGGTTTGTCTCGGCGCCCTGGATCCTGGTAAGCGATCCGGAGGGAAGGAGGAGAGCCGGTGAACCTCGCCTACAGCGCAGAGTACGAACGCTTCCGCACCGAGGTGCGCCGCTTCCTCGTCGAGCACTGGAGCGAGCCGGGGGGCGAGCGAGCCGCCAGCCTCGCCGACCTGACCGGCGCGCACGTCCGGACCGACGCGCGCGCCACCGCGTTCCGCCTGCTGGCGATCGAGCGCGGCTACCTCTACCGCCACGTGCCGCGGCGCTACGGCGGCTCGGAGCAGCCCGCCGATCCGCTCAAGTCGGCGATCATCGCCGATGAGTTCCGTCGCGTCCGTGCGCCCTACGAGATCATGGGCCAGGGGCCGAGCATGCTCGTGCCCACGCTGCTCGAGCACGGCACCGAGGCGCAGAAGGAGCGCTTCATCCGCGACACCCTGCTCGGCACGCTCCGCTGGTGCCAGGGCTACAGCGAGCCGGGCGCGGGCAGCGATCTCGCCTCGCTCCGCACGCGGGCCATCCTCGACGACGGCCACTGGGTGGTGACCGGCCAGAAGATCTGGACCTCGAACGCGCAGGACGCCGAGTGGATGTTCGCCCTGGTGCGGACGGAGCCCGAGAAGCCGAAGCACGACGGCTTGAGCTACCTCCTGATCGACATGAAGACCCCCGGCATCGAGGTGCGTCCGCTCCGCCAGATGACGGGCGACGCCGACTTCAACGAGGTCTTCCTCGAGAACGCGCGCGTGCCCGAGGAGAACATCGTCGGCAGGCGGGGTCAGGGCTGGGTGGTCAGTCGCTCGACGCTCAAGCACGAGCGGGCGCTGATCGGCGGCGCACACCTGACGCGGCGCACGTTCGACGGGCTCGTGATGCTCGCGCGCGCGCTCGAGCGCGACGGCCGGCCCGCGATCCAGGATCCGGTCATCCGCAACCGCCTGGCCGAGCTCGAGGCACGGCTGCTCGCGGCCGAGTACCACGGCTACCGTCTCCTCACCATGAGCGCGCGTGGAACCGAGCCGGGGCTCGCCGCCCTGGTCACCAAGCTCTACTCGACGGTCCTCGGCTACGACATCGCGAAGCTCGCCATGGACGTCATGGCCGATCGCGGGCTGCTCGCCCCGGGCGAGGCGAACGCGCCCGCCATGGGCATGTTCGGCCTCGCCTACATGTGGTCGCTCGGCGTGCTGATCGCCGGGGGGGCCGCCAACATCCAGCGCAACATCGTCGCCGAGCGCGGCCTCGGGCTGCCGCGCGATCCCCGGAAGTAGGCGGCGGCGGAGCGCCATCGCGGAGCGCGCCAGCGCGGAGCATGATTCAGAGCGGAGCGTGATATGGACTTCGGCCTCTCCGACGACCAGCTTCTCCTGAAGGACACGATCCGCCGCTACCTCGAGAGCGAGTGCCCGACGACGCGCGTCCGGGCGATCATGGAGAGCGAGACCGGACACGACCCCGCCCTCTGGCAGGGCCTTGCCGACCTCGGTGTCCCGGGGCTGGCCATCCCGACCGCCCACGGCGGCTCCGGGCTCGAGCTGCTCGACCTCGCGCTCGCCGCCGAGGAGCTCGGCTGGGCATGCACACCGGGGCCGTTCCTCGCCTGCGCGATGGCGGCGGGGGCGCTCGTCGCAAGCGACGACGCCGACGCCAGAGCCCGCTGGCTTCCCGCCGTTGCCGCCGGGCACGCGATCGTGACCCTGGCCCTCGGCGAGGACGGCGGGGTGTGGGACGCAGCGCGGCTCACGACGCGCGCGCGCGACGGCCGGCTCGACGGCCGCAAGCCCCTCGTCCCGGCGGCTGCGGTCGCCGACGCGATCCTGGTGGCGGCCGTGGATGACGACGGACCCGGCCTGTGGCTCGTCGAGCGGCGCGCTCCCGGAGTCGACGTCGCGCCGCTCCGTGGCACCGACATGACGCGTCGGGTGTCCGAGGTCACCCTCGCCGACGCCCCGGCAACGCAGGTGGCGGCGGGCCGGCGGGCGATCGACCGGGCGCGCGACGCCGGGCTCGTGCTGCTTGCCGCCGACGCCTACGGGGGAGCGCGCCGGTGTCTGGAGATGACGGTTCGCTACGCGCTCGCGCGCGAGCAGTTCGGGCAGCCCATCGGCGCCTTCCAGGGGGTGAAGCACCAGCTCGCGGACCTCGCGACCGACCTCGAGCCGGCGCTCTCGCTCTGGTGGTACGCCGCGCACGCGCACGATCACATCCCGGATCGCGCCGAGCGGCATGCGGCGCTCGCCAAGGCGCACCTGACCGACCTCTACGACCGCGCCGCCCGCGTCGCGACCGAGCTGCACGGCGGCATCGGCTTCACCTGGGAGTACGACCTCCACCTCTGGTTCCGCCGCGCGGTGTTCGACCGCGCCTTCCTGGGCGACGCCGAGTCTCACCGCCTGCGGGCGGCCGACCTCGCGGGCTGGTAGCGGCTCAGGCGGCCGGCGCGCCGACGACCACGCCGTCGTTCAGGGTGATGACGCGCGTGCCGAAGGTGGCCGCCCGGGGGTCGTGCGTGACCAGGACGACCGTGCACCCGCGTTCGGCATGGGCGCGGCGGATGAGCGAGAGGATCTGCTCCCCCGTGGCCGTGTCGAGATTGCCGGTGGGCTCGTCGGCGAGGATCAGGCGCGGCTCGATGACCAGGGCACGGGCGACGGCGGCGCGCTGCATCTCGCCGCCGGACAGCTCGTCGGGCCGGTGCCGCCGGCGGTGGGCGAGCCCCACCTGCTCGAGCGCCGCGAGCGCACGGGGGCGAGCGTCGCGCGCGCGAGCCCCGTCGAGGAGAAGCGGCAGTGCGACGTTCTCCTCGGCCGACAGCGTGGGGAGGAGGTTGAAGAACTGGAATACGATGCCGATCCTGCGCCGGCGGAACACGGTCAGCTCGTCGTCGCTCAGGCGGGAGAGGAGCGCGCCGTCGATGCGGATCTCGCCCGCGCTCGGGACGTCGAGGCCGCCGATCAGGTGCAGCAGCGTGCTCTTGCCCGACCCGCTCGGACCCCGAATGGCCACGAACTCGCCCGCCGCGACCTCGAAGGACACGCCGGCCAGCGCCCGCACCTCGGTCTCGCCCTGCCGGAAGACCTTGTGCACGTCCGAGAGCGCGATCATCGGAGCCGGGGCTGCCGAGGCCTGCTCGCACGTTCACTCGAACCGCGGGCCTCGTGCACGCGTCCGTACACGATCGGAGCCGATCTGTCACGCCTGGACACGCCGACCATTGACAAACTGGTCGACGCTGCCCTACGAACGGTGCCCATGCAGCCGACTTCGGGCACGCAGGTCCTTGTCCGGATCGTCAACGAGGCCTCATCGACGCGCGGGGCTCGCCGCCTCGGCTGCCTCATGCTTGCTCTGGCGGTCCTCTTCGGCGCAGGAGGCTGTACCGCTGTCGGGCGCGGCATGAGCGGCGCGGTGGGAAGCAAGTATGCGAAGGCGGACTCGGGGATCACGTGGAACGTCCCGGCGCCGGAGCTCGAGCTGACGGGCGGCAACCGCACGGCGTATCTCAGCTACCGCAACATCTCGGACGCTAGCGACATCGACCTGCGCTCCGCCTTCCAGGGCGGCATTCAGGACCGTGGCTACCGCGTCGTCGACAACCCCGAGCAGGCGACGTATCGGCTCCGCGTGACGGTTCGCTACTTCGGCGAGAACGAAGCCGCCGACGGGGGCGAGAGTCTGGCCGCGGGCCTCGGCGTGATCAGCGGAGCGGCAGTGGGCGTCGGGACGGGCATCGGCGTCGCGCGCGCGACGGGGAGCGGGATCGCCGGCGGTATCACCGGTGGCGTGGCCGGCGCGGCGGCGGGTCTCGCGGTGAACAGCGCCATGCAAGTGCGGGAATGGGACGCGATCGCCGACATCGTGCTGGAAGAGCGGCTGCCCAAGCCGGTGGACGTGGACGTGCAGTCGGACCGGAGCACGGAGTCGACGACGGCCACCGGTGCCGTCACGGCGCACGGTGGCACGCGCGGCACCAGTGTGGGGGGCGGCGCCCGTGACGCCACGAGCGCAACCATGGCGATCAAGCGGAAGACCAACTACTTCCCGCATGGGATCCGGGTCACCGGGTGGGCGCGCCAGGTCCGCATGACGCGCGAAGAAGCGATCCCGCTGATTCAGGGACACCTGCGCAGCGCCGTGCCCAATCTTCTTCCCTGAAACGCGCCCCACCCGAGGTGCCGTGGCGTCTGCGGCCTTGACGGACGCCGACCTTTTTTGAGATCGTCGGCCCGCGTACCGCTTCGCGCGCGAGGAGAGACGAAGGTGCCCGACGTCGACGATCTGAAGGACACGAAGAACTACCACCTGGACGTGCCGGTCAAGCGGGAGGCCTTCTTCCTGAAGGGCGCGGGCGCCCTCGACTGGGGCATGCAGAGCCGCCTCGCCCGGGTCTTCAGCCCGGTGTCGGGGCGGACCGTCATGCTCGCGATCGACCACGGCTACTTCCAGGGCCCGACCGCAGGCCTCGAGCGGGTCGACGTGAACATCCTCCCGCTGCTTCCGTACGCCACCGCGCTGATGTGCACGCGCGGCATCCTGCGCACCACCGTGCCGCCCACGTTCACGAACGGCGTCGTGCTGCGCGCGAGCGGGGGGCCGAGCATCCTGAAGGAGCTGTCGAACGAGCAGCTCGCGGTCGACGTCGAGGACGCGGCGCGCCTCAACGTGGCGGCGGTGGCGGTGCAGGTGTTCATCGGCGGCGAGTTCGAGACGCAGTCGGTGCAGAACCTGACCCGGCTGGTCGACCTCGGCCTGCGCGTGGGGATACCGACCCTCGGTGTCACGGCCGTCGGCAAGAGCATGACGCGCGACGCCCGCTACTTCCGGCTCGCCACCCGCATCTGCGCCGAGCTGGGCGCGCACTTCGTGAAGACGTACTACGTCGAACAGGGCTTCGAGACGGTGACCGCCTCCTGTCCGGTGCCGATCGTGATGGCGGGCGGGAAGAAGCTTCCCGAGCTCGACGCGCTGACGATGGCCTACCGGGCCGTGTCCGAGGGCGCCGCCGGCGTCGACATGGGCCGGAACATCTTCCAGTCCGAGGCGCCGGTCGCGATGATCCAGGCGGTCGGGGCAGTCGTCCACCAGCTCCTGAAGCCCGAGCAGGCATACGATCTGTACCAGACGCTGCGGCGCGACGAGCAGCGTGGCCGGCGCGTTGCCGTCTAACCTCGTCGCCCGCCTCGCGAGCCTCGCGCCGACGATCAGCGTCGGCATCCTGACGGCGGACCTGATGGCGCTCGGCGCCGACCTCGCACGCCTCGACGGCACGGGCGTGCCGCTCCTCCACTTCGACGTGATGGACGGCTGCTTCACGCCGATGATGACCATCGGCCCGCCGCTGGTGAAGGCGGTGCGCACGCCGCTCTGGAAGGACGTGCATCTGATGATCGAGGAGCCGCTCGAGAAGCTCGGCGACTACGTGGCGGCCGGCGCCGACGTCGTCACGGTGCACGCCGAGTCGTGCACGCACGTCCATCGCGTCCTCCAGCGGCTCGGCACGATGGAGAACGCGAACGATCCGGCGCGCGGCATCGTCCGCGGCCTGGCCCTCAACCCGGGCACGCCGCTCGAGGTCCTCGAGCCGCTGCTCGACGAGCTCGACCTCGTGCACCTGCTCGCCATCAACCCCGGCTGGGGCGGCCAGAAGTTCCTGCCGGCGACCATCGGCCGGATCGCACGCGCGCGGCGCCTGCTCGAGCGCGCGGGACACCGGATCCTTCTCGGCGTCGACGGCGGGGTCACGCGCGACAACATCGGTATGCTCGCCGGCACGGGCGTGGACGTCGTCGTGACGGGCAGCGCCGTTTTCGACGGCAAGGCGCCGGCCGAGAACGCGCGCGCCATGCTGGCCGCGCTCCGCGCCGGGTAGCGGGGATGCGCTCCCGCTGGTCGGACGAGGAGGCCGCGACCTTCGTCGCCCGCTACGGCGCGCGCTGGGGCGAGGAGCTGGCGCTCCGCACCTACACCAGCCGGCTCCTCGGCGCCGAGGACCGGCTCGTCCTCCACGGCGGGGGCAACACCTCGGTGAAGGGCACCTTCACCAACCGCCTCGGTGAGGCGATCCCCGCCGTCTACGTCAAGGCCTCGGGTCACGACCTGGCGACGCTCGAGCCCGACGGCCTCCCCGGCCTCGACCTCGGCTACCTCCGCAAGCTCCGCGCGCTCGAGACGCTCGACGACGAGGCGATGGCGAACGAGCTGCGCACGCACCTCTTCGACGCGCGCAGCGCCACCCCGTCGCTCGAGACGCTCGTGCACGCCTTCCTGCCGGCGAAGTTCGTCGACCACACGCACGCCGACGCCATCCTGGCGCTCTCCAACCAGGTGGACGGCGAGCGGGTCGTCCGCGAGGCGCTCGGGGACGACGTCGTGGTCCTCGGCTACGTCCGCCCCGGCTTCCAGCTCGCGCGTGCGGCGGCGGACGCCTGCGAGGCGTCCGCCGGCCGCCGCGGCATGGTGTGGATGCGCCACGGGCTCGTGACGTGGGGCCCGACCGCACGCGCGTCGTACGAGGCGATGATCGAGATCGTGACGCGCGCGGAGACCTACCTCGCCCGCAAGGCTACCGGGCGCGTGACCGCGCCGGCGCGGACGTCGCTCGACACGGCCCTGGCGCGCGTGCGGCAGGTCGCGCCGGTGCTGCGCGGTTGCCTGGCCGAGCCGACGGGCGAGCCGGACCGGCCGCACCGTCGCGCGATCGTGCTGCCGCTCGTGACGCCCGAGGTGCTCGCGTTCGTCGACGCGGAGCAGGGCCGGGAGCTGGCCCTCACGCCGCCGCTCACCTCCGACCACCTGATCCGCACGAAGGCGTCCCCGCTCTGGATCGATCGGCCCGCGTACGACGAGCCGGCGCGGCTCGCCGAGCAGGTGCGGGACGCCGTGCGCCGCTACGCCGCCGGCTACCGCGCCTACGTCGAGCGCCACGCGGCCCGCCTGCCCGCCGGCCTCCGCCGCTTCGACGCCCTGCCGCGCGTCGTCCTCCTCCCCGGCCTCGGCGCGCTCTGCGCCGGAGGCGACGTGCGCGCCGCAACCATCGCGCGCGACATCACCGCCCACACCCTCGCCGTGAAGGCGCAGGTCGCCGCGATGGGCGTCTACGAAGGGCTCCCGGAGGCGGAGCTGTTCGACATGGAGTACCACAGCTTCCAGCACGCGAAGCTCGGCGCGCGCGAGGCGCCGCTCGCCGGCGAGGTGGCGATCGTCACCGGGGCCGCCGGCGCGATCGGCTCCGGCATCTGCCAGGCGCTCCTGGAACACGGCGGTCACGTCGCGGCGACGGATCTCCCCGGGAAGCCGCTCGACGCGCTGGTCGCGGAGCTCGGCGCGGCGCACGGCCCGCGCGTCATCGGTGTGCCGCTCGACGTGACCGATGCGACGTCGGTTGCCGACGCGTTCGCGAGCGTCGCGGCCACCTGGGGCGGCGTGGACCTGGTCGTCGTCAACGCGGGCCTGGCCCACGTGGCGAGCCTGCCCGAGCTGGACCTCGAGGCCTTCCGCCGGCTCGAGCGGGTCAACGTGGAAGGCGCGCTCCTGGTGATGGCCGAGGCCGGACGGCACCTGAAGCTCCAGGGCACCGGCGGCGACATCGTCCTCGTGTCGACCAAGAACGTGTTCGCGCCGGGCGCCAAGTTCGGCGCCTACAGCGCCACCAAGGCGGCGGCGCATCAGCTCGCGCGCATCGCCAGCCTCGAGCTCGCGGAGATCGACGTGCGCGTGAACATGGTGGCACCCGACGCCGTGTTCTCGCATCACGCGCGCCGCTCGGGCCTGTGGGCGACGGTGGGTCCCGACCGGATGCGCGCGCGCGGCCTCGACGAGGCGGGGCTCGAGGAGTACTACCGCAGCCGCAACCTCCTGAAGGCGCGCATCACGGCCGAGCACGTGGGACGGGCCGTGCTGTTCTTCGCCACGCGGCAGACGCCGACCACCGGGGCAACGATCCCGGTCGATGGAGGTCTGCCCGACGCGACCCCGCGGTAGGCGCTTCGCGGCCGTCCCCGTCGGGCAACTTACCTGCGCAGCTTGATTCTTCCGTGAGATCTGATGTGCGGAAGTCCTTGTCGTTCAACGACTACCGACCCATCGGGCGTGCCGTCCGTGGCACATGGCGGGCAATCGTGGCACAGCCACAAGGGCCTGGGGCGCTCTTGCCGTACTTCCGCTGGCACGACACCTGCTCGTGACCAAGGACTTGGCCCATGACCCCGCCGGCCATCTTCTCGATCCTCTTCGACTGCGTCTCGCAGAGCAGCAGCAGCATCCTGCTCGTCGGCCTCGTCTGCGCCGTGGCTGCCTACATCGCGAGCGCCGCCTACATCGCGCTTCGGACCCGCTACGAGCGCAGCATCCTCGCGGCGGCGGCGAGCTGCCTGGAAGCCAACCTCCAGCCGAGAAGCGCATCCGCGAACGCCGAGCTGGTCCTGCCTCCCGTCCGCGAATCTGGTCGACGCTGACCCTCTCCCCCGCACACCGCCCCGCCGGCTCCGTGCTCAGCAGTCAAGTGGTCGCACCCCGGCTCGAACGGGGGACCTCCTGCATGTGAGGCAGGCGCTCTAACCAGCTGAGCTATGCGACCAGGAGAGCCGGTCGGCGTACACCGGCGCGGACGGCCCGCTCCTACTCGAATCGTCCGGGAGCGTCAAACGCGGCTTGTCACTCGCGGGCCCGGCCCCTACCCTGCTCGTGTGCAACGCCATGGGGCGGTCCTGTTTCTCGCCCTCGCTCTCGGCCCGGCGCGGCCGTGTCGCGGCGCGGACCCCGTGCCGCCTCCGCCGGGCGTCGAGGCGATCGTGCCGGTCGAGCCCGAGGAGCACGAGCGGCTCCACTACTTCGGGCGCCGCCACCACCATCTCGTGCCCGGCACCGTGACCATCGATCGCCCGCCCTACGTCTGCGACGTCGACGGGCGCCAGTTCACCCAGGGCGACGACTTCGTGGCGCACCTCCGCGCCGTTCACCATGCGCGGCCCGCCGAGATCCCCGAGCTCCTCCTGGTCCGCGACGGGGTGGTCCACTTCCCCGGACGGTGACCGGTCGCACGGTCGTCGCTTGCGCGATCGCAGTAGAGGTGGGGGGATCGCACGCCTGCGGTGTCTTCACCCGCATTGCATTCTGGTAATCGAAGACGATTACGCGCTGCGCGACAGCATTACGCGGGCATTGGTAGGTGAAATGGTTCTGGTTCCTCGGCAGCCGGGACGGCACCGACGCGATCGCGAAGCTCACCCGCGCTCAGCCAATTCCCAATATACCCTCCCTGGCCATCACGCCCGCGTGCGGACGGACGCGGATTATCCGAGAAAACCCCTTTGAATTCCCGTCCTTGCCCGAACTCGGGGGAGGCATTGCCGGGCGGGGTGCGGGCTCGAACCCGGCGTTCGTTGACGGCAAGAAATAACTCATTGACATATTAACGCACTGCGTAGTACTAAAACGTGTTCGTCCCAGCCCCTTTTACGAAGGAGGATCAGTGCAATGGCAGAAGCCACGGCGCGCACGTCGCGGATTTCCCTGAAGGACGTCCGCGCGTCCGTGAAGCGCATGCAGGCCGAGGGCGAGCGTTTGGTGGGCCGCATCCGGCGCGACGCGCAGTCGCTGATTTCGCGCACGCGGCGCGAGGCCGTGACGGACCTCCTCGCCGACGCCCGGAAGTTCGAGCAGGCGATTCGCAAGCGGGCGGAGAGGACCATCGAGGACCTCGAGGGGCGGCGCGCCCGCATCATCGCCTCGCTCGAGGAGCAGACGAGCCGCCTGGTCGAGACGGTCGTCAGGCGCCTCAATCTCGTGACCGAGGACGAGGTGAAGGAGCTGCGCAAGCGCGTGGCACACCTCGAGCGGCGGCTCGACCAGCTGGCCGCCGGCAAGGAGAAGGCCGCCTGAAGATCAACGACGACGCCGGGGGCGGCCGAAGCCGCCGCCGCCCGGCGTCTCGATGCGCAGGCGATCGCCGGCCGCCACGCTGAAGGTTGCCTTGGCCGCGACGCGTCGGGCGCGGCCAGCTCGGATGAGCAGATCGCGACCCGGCGCCCCCGCTTCACCGCCCGCGAGCCCGTAGGGCGGAATGCGCCTGCGCTCGGCAAGCAGCGTGACCTCGGTGGGCACGAGGAACTCGAGCTCGCGCACGATGCCGTCCCCGCCGCGATGCCGCCCGCGACCTCCCGAGCCCCGCCGCACCGCCTGGCGCCGGACGCGCAACGGGTAGTAGGCCTCGAGCGCCTCGACGGGCGTGTTCATGGTGTTCGTCATGTGGGTGTGCACGGCCGACAGACCGGCTCCACCCGGGCCGGCGCCCGCGCCGCCCGCGACCGTTTCGTAATAGGCGAAGGAGCGCCCGCCGAACATGCCGCCGAGCGCCAGGTTGTTCATCGTCCCGGCGCTGGCCGCGGGCATGCGCGCGGGCAGCGCGCGCGCCAGGGCGCGCAGCAGGACGTCCACGATCCGCTGCGAGGTCTCGACGTTCCCGCCCGCCACGGCCGCCGGAAAGCGGGCGTGGACGACGGAGCCCTCCGGCGCCACGATGCGGAGCGGCCACGCGAGCCCCTCGTTCGGCGGGATGGGCTCCGGCGCGAGCGCGGTGAAGACGTAGAGCACCGCGGAGCGCGTGACCGCGAAGTTGGCGTTCACCGGCCCGCGCGTCTGCGGCGCCGAGCCGCTGAAGTCGATGCACGCCTCGCCCCGCCCGATCGTGATCGCCACCGCGATCGGGATGCGCTCGGTGCCGAGGCCGTCGTCGTCGAGCAGGTCGCGCGCCCGGTAGACGCCGCGCGGAATGCGCGCGAGGCTCGCCCGCATGAGGGCGGCCGAATACGCCTGGAGCGCCGCCATCTGGCGAGCGAGGCGATCGACTCCGCCCGTCCGCATCAGGAGCGCGCGCAGCCGCTCGGCCCCGACGCGCAGCGCGGCCCACTGCGCCATGAGGTCGCCCTCCCGCTCCTCGCGGACCCGCGTGTTGGCGAGGAACAGCGCGAGCACGTCGGGCTGCGGGCGCCCCCGTACGATCAGGCGGACGGGCGGCAGCCGGAAGCCTTCCTGGAAGATCTCCGTGGCGAGCGGCATCGAGCCGGGCGCCATGCCACCGATGTCCGCGTGATGGGCGCGGTTGGCGACGTACGCGAAGGGACGGCGGCCGCCGGGCAGGAAGGCGGGGGCCACCACTGTCACGTCGGGCAGGTGCGTGCCGCCCGCGAACGGGTCGTTCAGGATCGCCACGTCACCGGGCCCGAGCGGCACGCTCGCGATCGCGGCGCGCACAGAGAGCGCCGTCGACCCGAGGTGGACGGGAATGTGCGCCGCCTGCGCGACCAGCCCGCCGCGGGCGTCGAACACGGCGCACGAGAAGTCGCGGCGCTCCTTGATGTTGGGCGACAGCGCCGTGCGGCAGAGGACGACGCCCATCTCCTCCGCGACCGCGGCCAGGCGCTGGTTGGCGATGGCGAGGGTGACCGGGTCCATCACCTTCGCTCCAGCACCAGCCCCGCCGTCCGGTCGACGTGCAGGCGCCAGCCGGGCGGTACGACGGTGGTCGCGCTGTACTCGCAGACGATCAGCGGCCCGCGCGCTCGCCAGCCGGCCGGCAGGTCGGCGCGGCGGTAAACGGACGTCGGCCACGCGCGCCCGGCGAAGACGACGCGCCGCCTGGCGATCGGCGCCGGCCGGTGCCCTCGGCCCGGCACCGGGTCGTGCGGCGGCCGCACGCCGCCGCCCCGCGCCCGCAACCGGAGCGCCACCACCTCGAGCGGACGTCGCGGGTCGGCATGACCGAAGAGCACGGCGTGCCGCCGGTGGAAGGCCGCCCGCCAGCCCGGGCGGTAGGGCACCTGGACCTCGTAGGCCTGCCCGGCATAGCGCACGTCGAGGGCACGCTCGAGGACGGGCCGGGCGAGACCCTCGCGCCGGAGCGCGGCGATGGCGGCTCGCTCGAGCCCGCGAAAGCGGCCGGCGACGGCGGCGTTCGAAGGCTCGACCGCGCGCAGCGTGGCCGCGAAGTCGCGGATCGTCTCCGCCGCCATCACACCCCACGCCGACAGCAGTCCCGGGTGCCGCGGCACGTAGACGCGCGCGAGCCCGAGCTCCGCCGCCAGCTCCGCGGCGTGCACGGCCCCCGCACCGCCGAATGCGACGAGCGTGAAGTCGCGGGGATCCTGCCCGCGCTCGATGGTGATCACGCGCACTGCGCGCTCCATGGTGGCCGTCGCCACGCGCACGATCCCCGCGGCGGCGTCCTCGATCGAGCCGCCGAGGCGGCGCGCGAGCGGCGCGATCGCGGCGACGGCGCGCCGGCGATCGACATGGAGCGCGCCGCCCAGGAACTCCGTCTCGACGAGCCGGCCGAGCACGAGGTTGGCGTCGGTGACCGTCGGCTCGGCGCCACGGCCGTAGCAGGCCGGGCCCGGATCGGCGCCGGCGCTCTCCGGCCCGACGCGCAGCGCGCCGCCCGGATCCAGCCGGGCGAGCGAGCCGCCGCCTGCACCGACGGTGTGGATGTCGAGCGCCGGCACGCGCACCGGCAGGCCATCGACGCTGGTCTCCGTGCGGTAGGCGAGCGGCCCGGCGACCAGGCTCACGTCGGTGGACGTGCCGCCCATGTCGAGCGTGACGATCGGTCCGAGCCTCGCCCGGCGCGCCGCCGCCGTGGCGCCGACGACCCCGCCCGCGGGGCCGGAGAGGATCGTGCGCACCGGCTCCGCGGCCGCCGTGCGGGCGGTCACCAGCCCGCCGCTCGATTGCATCACGCGGAGGCCGCCCGACACCGCGCGGGCGAGCGTCCCCAGGTGACGCGTCATCAGCGGGCCGACGTACGCGTTCACCACCACCGTCGCCGTCCGCTCGTACTCCCGGTGCTCGCGGACGAGGCGATGCGAGAGCGTGAGATGGACGCCGCGCGCAGCGAACGCGCGCGCGAGGAGCCGCTCGTGTCGCGGAGCGGCGTAGCTGTGCAGCAGGCTCACCGCCACCGCCTCGGGGCGGTGCCTCAGCACCGCCTTCACCAGGCGTACGACGGCGCGGCGCTCGAGCGACCGCTCGACCCGGCCGTCGGCGAGCACCCGCTCCGCGACGCCGAGCCGCCGCGCGCGCGGCACCAGGGGCGGCGGCCGGCGCGGCTCGAGGGCGTAGAGCGAGGGCCGTACCTGCCGGCCGATCTCGATGACGTCCTCGAAACCCGCCGTCGTCACGAGGACGACGCGCGCTCCGCGCCGCTCGAGCAGCGCGTTGGTCGCAACCGTGGTCCCGTAGTGCAGGGAGGCGGTCCGCGGGGCGAGCGCCAGGGCTCGGAGGCCGTCGCGGACCGCGCGCGCGGGGTCGTCGGGCGTCGAGCGGAGCTTCGCCACCCGTATGCGGCCGCCGACGAGCACCACGAGATCGGTGAAGGTGCCTCCCGTGTCGACCCCGACCACGGCGAGGCGCTCGGCGCGCGGCCTTCTCAGGAGCTGGTCTTCGCCGGCGTGCCGCCCGAGTCGGTGGTCGTCGTGCCCTTCGACTCCGCGCCCGAGTCCGAGCCGCCGCTCGAGCCGGCGGCGGCCTCGGGCGCGTCCTTCTTCTTCTCGCGGCCGTTACCCGACCCGGCGCGGGCGTAGTCCGTGGCGTACCAGCCCGAGCCCTTCAGGTGGAAGCTCGTGCTGGAGATGAGTCGCTGGACCTTCCGCCGGCACTTCGGGCACCGCTCGAGCGGCTGATCGGTAATGCGCTGCACCTCCTCGAAGATGCCGCATTGCGCGCAGCGGTACTCGTAGATCGGCATGTCGGCCGTCTAATCATGCCTCGTCGGCCTGTCAACGGAAAGCGCCGCCCCCAGCCGGGCCCGGACGGCCTCGGGATCGAGGCCTTCGACGCGGACCCGCTTGTCGCGGCTGCCGGCGCCGGCCGCGATCGCGACGGCCGTGGGCCGCACGGCGAGTGCGCGGGCGAGCAGGGTCACGAGCTCGCGGTTCGCCGCCCCCTCGACCGGAGGGGCCGTCAGCCGGACCGACAGGGCCTGACCGCGCACGCCGGTGATCCCGGCCTGCGCTGCCCGAGGGGTCACGCGGACGCGGAGAAGCGCGCCGGAGGCGGACGCCCGAACCCAGCCGTCGGCTTCAGACGCCACGCAGGTGCCCGGGCACGACGGCACTCACCCGCAGGGAGAGTTCGTAGAGGCTCTTCACCACCAGCATCTTGGTGAACTGGATGCCGATCATCAACACGAGGGGAGAGAGGTCGAGGCCGCCGGCGACCACGAAGGGGAGGCGGCGCCGGATTTGGTAGAGGACCGGCTCGGTCACGCCGTAGAGGAAGCGGACGATCGGGTTGCGTGGGTCGGGGTTCACCCACGAGAGCAGCGCCGAGATCAGCACGATCCAGAAGTAGATGCTGAGCAGGCTGTCGAGCGTGAAGGCCACGGCCTGGATGAAGTTCTCGAGCAGGAACATCGCGTGCTAGGCCGCTGCCAGCTCGCGCGCGCGGCGCGTGGCGGCCTCGACGGCGGCGATCAGGCCGTCGCGGAAGTGATGGGCATCGAGGGCCCCGAGTCCGGCCAGCGTCGTCCCGCCGGGCGAGGTCACCATGTCGCGCAGCTCGCGTGGCGAGAGCCCGCTCTCCGAGAGCATCGCGGCCGCTCCCCCGATGGTCGCGTAGGCGAGCTGCGCCGCCAGCGGCTGCGGCAGGCCGCCTCGCACGCCGCCCTCGATGAGCGCCTCGGCGAAGCCGTAGACGAAAGCGGGGCCGCTGCCCGAGAGCGCGGTGACCGCGTCGAGCAGATCCTCGCCGGTGATCGAGACCACCTCACCGACGGACTTGAAGAGCTTGAGGGCATGCTTCAAGTCGGCCGGCGTCGCCTTCGAGCCGGCCACCGCGACCGAGATGCCTCGCCCGACCAGCACGGGCGTGTTCGGCATGACGCGGACCACGCGCGCCTGCCCGCCGAGCCCGGCCTCGAGCCGCCGCAGCGGAAACCCGGCCGCGATCGAGATGAAGAGCTTGCGCGGGTTCACCTCCGCGCGCACCTCATCGAGCACGGCGGCCATCACCTGCGGCTTGACGGCCAGGATGATCGTCTGCGAGCGCCGCACGAGGTCGCGGTTGTCGCGCGTCACCTCGATCTTGTGGGCTCGCTTGAGGCGCCGGAGCTGTGCGTCGACGGGATCGCTCGCCCAGAGGTCGCTCGCGTCGTGCTGACCGGCGCGGAGAAGCCCGCGGATGAGGGCGCTCGCCATGTTGCCGGCACCGACGAAGCCGATCTTTTTCATGAGCCCTCCCGCCATGTCCCCCGGCCGCGGGGTCCAAAGAGTGCGCGCCCGAGCCGGAGCATGGTCGCACCCTCCTCGACAGCCACCGCAAAATCATCACTCATTCCCATGGATAGGTGGGGTAGTTCAACCCCGAGGCGGGGTGCGACGCGGTCGCGCACCGCCCGCAGGGCCTGGAAATGGGGTCGCGACGCCTGGGCGTCGGCGAGCGGCGGGATCGTCATGAGGCCCTCGAGCCGGAGGGCCGCGAGGGAGAGGACGTGCTCGGCGAGGGCCTCGACCGCGGCGGGGGCAACGCCCCGTTTCTGCGTCTCGCCTGCCACGTTCACCTGGATCAGGACTGCCAGCCGGCGGCCGGCCCGGGTGGCTTCCGCGTCGAGCGCTCCGGCCAGGGGCGCGGAGTCGACCGTCTGGACCCAGTCGAAGGTCGCGACGGCGGCCCGGACCTTGTTGCGCTGCAGGCCGCCGATCAGGTGCCACGTCCCGGCGCCGCCCGCCGCGCGCCGCTTGGCGCTCGCCTCCTGCACGTAGTTCTCGCCGATGTCGCGGATGTCGGCGGCGAGCGCGGCGCGGACGGCGGCCGGCGGAAAGGTCTTCGTGACGCCGATGATGCGGATGGCGGCGGGGTCGCGGCCCGCCCGCCGGGCAACGTCCGCTACCGCCGCCCGCAGCGCGGCCGCGCGGGCCGCCACGTCATCCGGCAAGGAGCCCGGCCTCCGCGAGCGCGCGCGCGACCTCCGGCAGCGGGAGCCCGATCACGTTGGTGAACGAGCCTTCGATGCTCGCGACGAGCGCCGCACCGCGCCCCTGGATCGCATAGCCGCCCGCCTTGTCGAGCGGCTCGCCGCTCTCCACGTACGTCGCGATCACGGCGGGGCGGAGCGGTCGGAAGCGCACGCGCGAGATCACGCTCTCGTCGGCCTGCACGGCCCCTCCCGGATCGAGCAGCACGAAGCCCGTGACGACGCGATGCTCGCGCCCGCCGAGGCGGCCGAGCATCGCGGCCGCATCGGCGCGGTCCACGGGCTTGCCGAGGATGTCGCCGTCGATCTCGACCACGGTGTCGGCGCCCAGCACCCACGCCGCCCGCCGCCGCGCGGCGCCGGCGGACGCCTTGGCGGCGGCGAGCCGCCGGACGAGCTGCGCCGCGGACTCGCCCGGCCGCGGGCGCTCGTCGACGTCGGCAGAGACAACCACGAAGTCGATGCCGAGCCAGCCGAGCAGCTCGCGGCGGCGGGGCGACGCGGAGGCGAGCACGAGCTGCACGCGCCGGATGGTCGCGGCCGGGTGGCGCGCTGTCAAGTTGTCGGGCCGCGAGGTGCGTGGTACCACGGCCGCGTGGGGCGCGGCGTCTGGGGTGCGCTGCTCGTGCTCGCCGCCTGCCTCGCCCGGCCAGCACCCCTCGCGCCGGGGGCCCGTGAGGGCGTGCGGGGGCCGCGCGGCGAGCCGCTCGCGTCGGGCCTCGCCGCGCTCGTGGCAGGGGACGGCGCCGAGGCGGCGCACCTCTTCGCCGACGCCGCGCGCCGCTATCCGCCGCTCGCCGACTACGCGCTCTACTTCGAGGCGCGTGCGGCGATGTCGGTGGGCCGGGGCGACGATGCCCGCGACCTCCTGGCCCGCCTGCTCGCCGACC
This sequence comes from Deltaproteobacteria bacterium, assembly GCA_005888095.1. Taxonomy (GTDB): domain Bacteria; phylum Desulfobacterota; class Binatia; order DP-6; family DP-6; genus DP-3. The sequence continues at coordinate 179,890 of VBKF01000089.1, forward strand.
ACCCCGACAGCGTGTGGAAGAGCCGTGCGGCGCTGCTCGCCGGCGCGCTCGCACGCACGGCGGGCGACCTGGACGGTGCGCGGGCCTGGCTCGGTACGGCGCGCGCCGGGCTGCCGGCGGGAAGCGACCGCTGGGCGTGGGCGACGGTGGCGCTCGCCGAGATCGCGGACCGGCGGGGCGATCACGAACCGGCGCTCGACCTCGCGCGTGCGGTGCGGCGCGGTCGCCCGCACGGCCTCGCCGACCGGCGCGCGCGTCGCCTGACCGAGCGTATCCGGGAAGCGCACCCGGATGTCTTCGGGGGCGCTGAAGCGGAAGCGGGCGAGGCGGAGATGCGGCTCGGCGAGGGCGACCTCGCCGGCGCGCGGGCGGTGGCGGCGGCCGTGCTCGACTCGGCTCCGACGGCGCCGATCCGCGCGCGGGCCCTCTGGGTCCGGGCGCAGGCCGAGCACGCGCTCGGCCGCGCCGCGGAGGCCGAGGCCACGTGCCTCGCCGTCACCGAGGCGGCGAGCGAGCCGCTGGCGCCCCGCGCGCTGGCGGCCGCCGCGCGCTGGCGGTGGAACGCGGACGAGGACGAGCAGGCGCTGCGGCTCTTCCACGACGCCGTGCGTCGCTTTCCCGGCAGCGCCGCAGCAGCCGAGGCGCTCTACGCGATCGGCCGCATTCATCAGGAGGCGGAACGCTACGGCGCAGCGCACGCGGCCTACGTCGAGCTCGCCGCCCGCTATCCGCGCGCGCCGCTCGCCGCCGAGGCCCGCTGGCGGGCGGGATGGGTGCGCTACCTGGCCGGTGACTTCGTGGGCGCCGCGAGCTGGTTCGAGCGGCTCGCCGCGCGCAGCGCCCGCGGCCCGCGCGTCGCCGCCGAGTACTGGCACGCCCGCACCCTCGAGCGGCTCGGGCGGGAAGCCGAGGCGCGGGCCCGGCTCGTGCACGTCGCCGATCGGCATCCGACGTCGTACTACGCGGCGGTCGCCGAGGCCCGTCTCGGGCGCCCGGCATCCGCGCCGGCGGTGCCCCCCGCCGGTCAGGCGCCCTTCCCCGCCGATGTGGGCGGGGCGCACGGCGAGCGCGCCCGCCTGCTCTTCGGGCTGGCCCTGGCCCGCTTCGCGCGCCTCGAGCTCGAGGCGGAGCAGGCGCTTGCGGCCGGACCCGGCGACCGCCACCGGCTGCTCCAGGCCTACCGCGCGGTCGGAGCCCCCGGCGCGGCGCTCAGGCTCGCCCTGGAGATGCGACCGCACTCGCCGGGCGCGCTGCGCGGCTATCTCTACCCGCTCGGCTACTGGACCGAGGTCCGCGCCCAAGCCGCCGCGCGTCGCCTCGACCCGTTCCTGGTGCTCGCGCTCGTCCGGCAGGAGAGCCTCTTCGACCCCGAGGCGGTGTCGCCGGCCGATGCCCACGGGCTGATGCAGCTCATGCCCGCGACCGCCCGCGAGCTGGCGCGGGCCGCCGACGGGCCGGCGCCCGATCGCGCGCGGCTGCACGAGCCCGCGGTCAACATCGCGCTCGGTACGGCCCTCCTGCGCCGCCTGCTCGACCGCTACGGCGGCTCCGTCGTGAAGGCGCTGGCCGCCTACAACGCCGGCGAAGACGCGGTCGCCAAATGGGAGCACCGATACGGCAACCGGACGGAGGACGAGTTCGTCGAGCTGGTGAGCTTCCGCGAGACGCGGGACTACGTGAAGGCGGTGCTACGCAACTACCGCATGTACGGACGGATATATGCCACCACCGGCCGCGCTGACGCGCGGCCTTACTCCTCCGCGGGCCGCGCGCCCAGCGCCTCGGCCACCAGGGCGGGCAGGCCCCCGAACGCGCCGTTCGACATGATCGCGATGACGTCGCCGGGCCGCGCCGACTCGACCAGATAATCGCGGATCGCGGGAACGCCGGGCATCAGGCGGGCGGAGACGCCGCGGCGCACGAGCTCGTCGACGATCTGCTCCGGATCCAGCCGCTCCTCGGCGGGGATCGGGTCGCTCGCCTTGGTGAACGGCTCGGCCAGCACCGCCTCGTCGGCCGCCGCCAGCGCCCGGCAGAAGTCCTCCTGGAAGACGCGCCGGCGGCTCGTGTTCGAGCGCGGCTCGAACACCGCCCGCAAGCGCCGCCCCGGGTAGCGCAGTCTCAGGGCGGCGACCGTGCCGGCCACCGCCGTCGGGTGATGCGCGAAGTCGTCGATCACCACGACGCCGCGCGCTTCGCCGACGACCTCCTGCCGGCGCTGCACCCCCTGGAAGTCGGCGAGCGCCGCGGCCGCTTCCTCCCAACCGACCCCCACCTCGGCCGCCAGCAGCAGGACGCCGAGCGCGTTGCGCGCGTTGATCTCGCCCGGTACGCGGAGCGCCACCTCCGCGACCCGGCGCCAGTCCTGGCGCACCGTGAACCGCGTCATGCCGTCGTCCCGCAGATCCGTCACCCGCCACGGGTTCGCCTCCCCGAGGCCGAAGCGCACGATGCGCGCGTGGACGTCGCGGGTGACATCGTGCACGTGCGGGAAATCCCCGCACGCAACCACCGGCGCGCCGGCCGGCAGCAGCGCGAGCAGCTTCCGGAACGCGCCCTTCACGTGCTCGACGTCGCGGTAGATGTCCGCGTGGTCGAACTCGATCGCCGTGAGGAGGAGCAGCTCCGGTCGATAGTGCAGGAACTTCGCCTCCTTGTCGAAGTAGGCGGAATCGTATTCATCGCCCTCGACGACGAACCACGGCCCGCTCCCGAGGGCGGCGCTCGCCCCAAGGTCGCGCGCCAGCCCTCCGACGAGGAAGCCCGGCGCGCGCCCGGTCCGGGCGAGCACCCAGGCGAGCATGGCCGCCGAGGTCGTCTTGCCGTGCGTGCCGGCGACCACGAGCGGCGTCCGGCCGATCAAGAACAGCTCGGCGAGCGCCTGCGGGAAGGAGACCACGCGCAGCCCGCGCGCCTCGGCCGCCTCCGCCTCGGGGTTCGTGCGTCGCACCGCATTGCCGCACACCACGAGGTCGACGCCGTCGAGCCGCGCCGGGTCGTAGCCGGGCGCGACGGGGATGCCGAGGTCGGCGAGGAGCATGCTGGCCGGGGGGTAGACGTGCTCGTCCGAGCCGGTCACCTCGTGCCCGGCCGCGCGGAGCAGCGCCGCGAGGCCACTCATGCCGACGCCGCAGGCAGCGATCAGGTGAACTCTCACGCGTCGAGCGCCTCCAGCACCGCGTCGTGGACGGCCGGCCGCAGAGCCTTGATCGCGTCGTTGTCCCGCCGGGGATGGACGCGGTTGGTGAGCAGGATCACGTGGGCGTCCCGCTCGAGGTCGATCCAGAGCGAGGTGCCGGTGAAGCCGAGGTGGCCGACGGCCCGCCCCGAGATGTGGCGGCCGGCGCTCGAGGCTTCCGGCGTCGGGGTGTCCCAGCCGAGCGCCCAGGTGGACCCGGGGACGGTCGCGCGGCGCGTCCAGAACTCGCGGACGAGCCCGGATGCCACGAAGCTGTCCTCGCCGCGCCAACAGGCCCGCAGCCGGCAGACGAGCGCGTCGATGTCGGGGGCGCTCGCGAACAGCCCGGCGTGGCCCGCCACGCCGCCCATCGCGTAGGCGTTGTCGTCATGGACTTCGCCGCACAGCACCTTCAGCCGCCACGGGCAGCGCTCGGTGGCGGCGATCCGCTCGGTCACCGGCGTGAGCTGCCGAGCGCGCAGCTCGGTCAGATCGACGAAGCCCGTCGCGCGCAGCCCGAGCGGCCGGAAGATGCGCTCGCGGCAGAAGCGGTCGAGCGGCCCGCGCGTGACGAGCTCGATCAGCTGGCCGAGCAGCATGAAGCCGAGATCGCTGTAGAGGCTCTGCGTGCCCGTCTCGTACTCGGCCGGCTCGCGGTGGATCTTCTCGTAGACGAATTCCTTGGCGCCCTGGCTGGCGAGGAAGTTGAGGCGCCCCTCGCGGTCGCGGCGCGCGATCTCCCGGAAGTACGGCCGCCAGGCTGCGAGACCGGAGCAGTGTGCGAGGAGGTGGCGGAACGTGACGTACGTCTTCCCGTGCACGCCGAAGTTGGGGAAGAAACGCGTCACACGATCGTCGAGCTGCACCTTCCGGTCCTGCACCAGCAGCATGAAGGCCGTTGCCGTCGCCAGCGGCTTGGTCAACGACGAGAGGTCGAAGACCGTATCGGGCTGCATCGGGTCGGGCCGGGGGTCGAGCCGGCGGGAGCCGAACGCCGCGTGGTGGACGACCTGTCCGGCGCGCGAGACGAGGATCACGGCACCGGGGAACGCGCCCGTCTCGACCGCATGGCGGAGCAGGCCGTCGGCCGCAGCGAAGTCCACGTCAGACGACGGCCGGCTCGAGCGCGGTGAGCCGGCCGCGCTCGGTATCGAGGGACACGCGCACCCCGAGCGGCAGGGCATGGTTCTCGCGCTCCGCAGGCCCGGGGTCGTGCCCGGCAGGGAGCCCGACGCCCACGGGGTACGGCGCGTCGGTGAAGAACCCGCGCACGACGTCGAGCGGGTGCACTCCCGCCACCCCGCGGCAGGCGGCCATCGTGCCGAACACGAGGCCGGCGAGCCGCTCGAGCTTCCCGGCCTGCCTGAGCTGCGTGAGGAGGCGGTCGACCCGGTAGGGAAACTCGTGGACGTCTTCGAGGAAGAGGATCGCCCCTGCGGTGTCGGGCGCGTGCGGCGTGCCGAGCGTCGCCGCGAGCACCGAGAGGCAGCCGCCGATCAGCCGCCCGGCGGCCCGGCCGGGGCGCACGGTCTCGGGCACCTCGTCCTCCCACACGTACGCCGGGTCCGACAGCACCGCCCAGAGGCGCTCGGCGGAGCGCGACGTCACGCCGCTCGCCAGGTCGTCGGCGACCATCGGGCCATGTACGGCGACCGCCCCCGCGCCGACCGCGGCGTTGAGCAGCGCGGTCGCGTCACTGTAGCCGACGATCGCCTTCGGCCGGCGCGCCAGCGCCGCGAAGTCGAGCAGTGGCAGGAGGCGCTGGCTCCCGTACCCCCCGCGCGCGCAGAAGATGGCTCGAATGTCCGCATCGTCGATCATGCGCTGCAGGTCGGCGCGGCGGGCCTCGTCGGCACCTGCCAGATACGCCTGGCGGGCGCGCACCGAGTCGCCGAGCATGACCCGCAGCCCCCAGCCTTCGAGCACCCGGACACCCGCCTCGAGCCGCGCCTCATCGACCACTCCCGAGGGAGCGATCACACCCACCACGTCGCCGGGCCGGAGCCTGCGAGGCTTCGCGATCGCCACGGACTGCAATTGCTTTGCGGATAGCGGCTTCGCCCCCTCAAGTCAAACTTGCAAAAGCATCCGGCGCCGCCTAAACCATGCACGATGCGGCCGTCTGCGGCGCAGCTCCAGCGGGTGGCCGCGCTCCTGGCGAAGCGGCTCGTCGCCGCCGACGTGCTGACGCTCGACGTGCCCGAGGAGGCGGTGCAGGCCCGCTTCGCGGCGCTCCTCGCGCGCAACTTCGAGGAGGAGGCGGAGATCGAGCGCGAGGCCGCCGCCGAGGCCGAGCGCGTGGTGCGGCGGGGCGCACCCGGGGTCCGGCGCGAGGAGCTCGATCTCCGCCGCGTCGAGCAGCTCGTCAAGCAGCGGATCGCGGAGCGGCGGGGGTTTGCACTGTGACGCTCTCGGAGGCGCGGCTCTCCTTCCTGTCACACGCGCTCCTGAAGGCGGTCACCGCCGAGCGGCTCGGACGCGTGCGGAGCGAGCGGCTCTTCCTCGCCGAGGCCAAACGGGTCCTGGCCGAGGGGTTTTCGCTCGACGCGCGGCTCGACCAGCTGGCGCGTGGCCGGATGCCGAAGCGCGTGGTCCCGGGCAGCCGCGAGTGGGATGTCCTCTACCGCCGTTACTACGAGGAGGAGCGCCGGAAACTCGGCCGCTGATCCTCCCGCCTCCGCTTGACAGCGGGGGCGACATGATTACTGTTGCGCCCGACTTTCCGTCACTCACCGGTTTTTCGTTCACGAAAGGAGCCGTGGGCATGAAGATCAGGCCACTGCAGGACCGGGTAATCGTGAAGCGCCTCGAGGAGGAGGTCGAGAAGACCAAGGGCGGCATCATCATCCCCGATACGGCCAAGGAAAAGCCGCAGCAGGGGAAGGTCATCGCGGTGGGGAAGGGGAAGGTCGGCGAGAACGGAAAGGTGACCCCGCTCGACGTCAAGGCCGGCGACACCGTGCTGTTCGGCAAGTACTCCGGCTCCGAGATCAAGATCGACGGCGAAGAACATCTGATCATGCGCGAGGAAGACATCCTCGGCGTGGTCGAGCGCTGAGGAGGAGAACGCATGGCAGCCAAGCTCGTGAAGTTCAGCCAGGACGCCCGCGACAAGATCCTGCGCGGCGTGAACGTCCTGGCCGATGCGGTGACCGTCACGCTCGGACCCCGCGGTCGCAACGTCGTCCTCGAGAAGTCGTTCGGGCCCCCCAACGTCACCAAGGACGGGGTCACGGTGGCGAAGGAGATCGAGCTCGAGGACAAGTTCGAGAACATGGGCGCGCAGATGGTGAAGGAGGTGGCGTCGAAGACCTCCGACGTCGCCGGCGACGGCACCACCACCGCCACCGTGCTGGCGCGCGCCATCTTCACCGAGGGCCTCAAGATGGTGGCCGCCGGCCACGACCCCATGACCCTCAAGCGGGGCATCGACAAGGCCGTCGGCGCCATCGTCAACGAGCTCAAGGCGCTCTCCAAGCCCACCAAGGAGCAGAAGGAGATCGCACAGGTGGGCACGATCTCGGCGAACAATGATTCCACCATCGGCGAGATCATCGCCGAGGCGATGAGCAAGGTCGGCAAGGAGGGCGTCATCACGGTCGAGGAGGCCAAGGGCCTCGAGACCCAGCTCGAGGTGGTCGAGGGCATGCAGTTCGACCGCGGCTACCTGTCCCCGTACTTCGTCACGGATCCCGACCGCATGGAGTGCGTCTACGAGGACGTCTACATGCTCATCCACGAGAAGAAGATCTCGTCGATGAAGGACCTGCTGCCGCTGCTCGAGCAGGTGGCCCGCGCCGGCAAGCCGCTGCTCATCATCGCCGAGGACATCGAGGGCGAGGCGCTCGCCACGCTGGTGGTGAACAAGATCCGCGGCACGCTCCAGTGCGTGGGCGTGAAGGCGCCCGGCTTCGGCGACCGCCGGAAGGCCATGTTGGAGGACATCGCCACCCTCACCGGCGGGCGGGTCATCGCCGAGGAGCTCGGCATGAAGCTCGAGAACGTCGCGCTCCAGGACCTCGGGCGCTGCAAGCGGATCGTCGTCGACAAGGACAACACCACGCTCGTCGACGGGGCCGGCAAGAAGACCGACATCGAGGGCCGCATCAAGCAGATCCGGGCGCAGATCGAGGAGACCACCTCGGACTACGACCGCGAGAAGCTGCAGGAGCGGCTCGCCAAGCTGGTGGGCGGCGTGGCGGTGGTGCGGGTCGGCGCGGCCACCGAGGTGGAGATGAAGGAGAAGAAGGCGCGCGTCGAGGACGCGCTCCATGCCACGCGGGCGGCGGTCGAGGAAGGCATCGTCCCCGGCGGCGGCGTCGCGCTGATCCGCGCCACGGCCGCGCTCGAGAAGCTCGCGGTGAGCGACGACGAGCGCTTCGGCGTCAACATCGTCCGGCGCGCCCTCGAGGAGCCGTTGCGCTGGATCGCCAACAACGCGGGCGCCGAAGGGTCGATCGTGCTCGACAAGGTGAAGAACGGCAAGGGCGCCTTCGGCTTCGACGCGGCCAAGGAGGAGTACGGCGACCTCATGAAGGCGGGCATCATCGACCCGACCAAGGTGGTGCGCACCGCGCTGCTCAACGCGGCGTCGGTGGCGGGACTCCTGCTCACCACCGAGGCGATGGTCGCCGAGAAGCCGGAGGAGAAATCTGCGATGCCGGCCATGCCTCCGGGCGGCGGCATGGGCGGCATGATGTAGCCCATTCGGCACCACCGACCTTCCTGCGAGCCCCCGGGGAAAGCGCAGTCGCCCCGGGGGCTCGCCGTTTTTGCGGAACGCTTTCCTTGACAGCTTTGTCACCCTCCAGTAACAGTCAACTCTTCCCGAACGGCGGTCCGTTCCTGATGTTCCAGTCCCTCGGCGAGAAGTTCGACTCGCTCCTCCGCAAGCTGCAGGGCCAGGGGAGGATCACCGAGCGCAACATCGAAGAAGCGTTGCGCGACGTGCGGCTCGCGCTCCTCGAGGCCGACGTCAACCTCGACGTCGTCCGCGACTTTGTCGAGGCGGTCAAACGCGACGCCCTCGGCGAGGAGGTGCTCCGCAGCCTCACGCCGGAACAGCACTTCATCAAGCTGGTCCACCGCGAGCTGGTGCGGGCGCTCGGCGGCGCGCCCGCGACGCTCGACCTCGGCGGGGCGCCGCCCGTCGTGGTGATGCTCGTCGGTCTCAACGGCTCGGGCAAGACGACCACCACCGCCAAGCTCGCGCGGCACCTTCGCGAGGAGCGCGGACGCTCCCCGTACCTGGCGTCGGTCGACGTCTACCGGCCGGCGGCCATGGCGCAGCTCGAGACGCTCGCCCGGCAGCTCGGCGTACCGGTCCATCCCGCGGGCGACGACGACCCGTCCGCGCGCGCCCGCGACGCGGTCGCGGCGGCGCGCGCCGCGGGCACCGACACCGTGCTGCTCGACACCGCCGGCCGCCAGACGGTCGACGAGGAGCTCATGCGGGAGCTCGAGCGGCTCGTCGCCGCCGTCCGCCCGGGCCAGGTGCTCCTCGTCGCCGACGCGATGACCGGTCAGGACGCTGTGGCCACCGCCCAGGGGTTCGCGGGGCGGCTGCCCGTCAGCGGGGTCATCCTCACGAAGATCGAGGGCGACGCCCGCGGTGGCGCGGCGCTCTCGCTGCGCGCCGTGACGGGCAAGCCGATCGTGTTCGTCGGCACGGGGGAGAAGCTCGAGGCCCTCGAGGCGTTCCACCCGGAGCGCGTCGCCTCGCGCATCCTCGGCATGGGCGACGTGCTGTCGCTCATCGAGCGCGCCGAGAAGGCCTACGACCGGTCGGCCGCCGAGGACGTCGCCAAGAAGCTCCGGCGGAACGAGTTCAACCTCGAAGACTTCCGCGACCAGCTCCGCACCGTCAAGAAGATGGGCTCGGTCGCTGACCTGATCGGCATGATCCCCGGGGTGAAGAAGCTCCTCAAGGGCGCCGACCTCACGGGCGCGGAAGACGAGCTCAAGCGCGTCGAGGCGATCATCGACTCGATGACGCGCCAGGAGCGCCGCAACGTGCACATCCTGAACTCCAACCGCCGCAAGCGGATCGCCAGTGGCAGCGGCACGTCCGTAGCCGAGGTGAACCGGCTCATCAAGCAGTTCACGCAGACCAAGAAGGTGCTGAAGAAGCTCGGCTCGGGAGCCGCGATGCAGGGCTTCCCCGGCTCACCTCTCCCGGGGGACCGAAGGAGGAGCCCATGGCAGTGAAGATCCGTCTCGCCCGTCACGGCAGCAAGAAGAACCCGGTGTACCGCATCGTCGTCGCGCACTCGGAGTCGCCGCGCGACGGCCGTTACATCGCGCAGCTGGGGCTCTACGACCCGACCCGCTCACCTGCCCTCGTCCGGTTCCAGGCCGATGCCCTCGCCGCGTGGCTCAAGAAGGGCGCCCGACCGACGCAGACCGTCGCCCAGCTCATTCGCCGGGCCGGCGCCAGCACCTCCGATGTGCCAGCGTGACGGACGCAAGGAGCAGCCACGTCCATGAAGGAACTGGTTGCATTTTTGGCCAAGCAGCTCGTCAGCCAGCCTGACGCGGTGGAGGTGAGGGAGACCCAGGGCGAAACGGCCTCCGTGCTCGAGCTCAAGGTCGCGAAGGAGGATCTGGGTCGGGTGATCGGCAAGCAGGGCCGCACCGCCAAGGCGATCCGCACCATCCTGAATGCCGCGGCGTCCCGGACCAACCGCAAGGTCGTCCTCGAGATCCTCGAAGAGGGCTGAGGGGGCCGCGGGCGCGCCTCCGGAGACGCGGGCGGGCTGGCTCGCAGTCGGCGAGGTGGTCGCCGCGCACGGACTGCACGGCCTGCTGCGGGTACGGGCCTACCAGCCGCCCGCACCGAGCCTCGCGCCCGATCGGCTCATCCGGCTCGAGCAGGCCGCCGCCGGGCGCGAGGCCCGCATCGCGTCGGCCGCGCCGCATGGCCGCGGGCTCGTCCTCGTCGCGCTCACCGGCGTCGGGGACCGCGCCGCAGCCGAGGCGCTGGTCGGGAGCCGGGTCCTCGTCCGGACGGCGGACCTGCCTCCTGCCGCCGACGACGAGTTCTACTACTATGAGGTGGTGGGCTTCCGGGTGGAGACGGCCGGCGGCGAGCAGCTCGGTACGCTCGTGGCGACGCTCGCGACCGGCGCCAACGACGTCTGGGTCGTGCGCACCGCCGACCGCGAGCACCTGATTCCCGTGGTCGCGGAGGTGGTGCGCGCGATCGACCGGGCCGGCCGGCGGGTGGTGATCGAGCCACCGCCCGGCCTCCTCGACTGAACCCCATGCGCGTCCACGTCCTCACGCTCTTTCCCGAGATGTTCGGCTCCCCGCTCGCGGCCGGCGTCCTGCGCCGCGCCCGCGAGCGGGGCGCCCTCGAGGTCTCGCTCCACCAGCTCCGCGACTATGCGGGCGGCCGCCACCTTCAGGTGGACGACACACCCTACGGCGGCGGCCAGGGCATGGTGATGAAACCCGAGCCGCTGGTCGCCGCCATCGAGCACATCGCCGCCGCCGACGCGCCCCGGCGCATCCTCCTCTCGCCGCAGGGCGCCGCGTTCAGCCACGAGCGTGCGCGAGCGCTCGCCAGCGAGCGCTCGCTGCTATTGCTCTGCGCCCGCTACGAGGGCCTCGACGAGCGCGTGAAGCGTCACGTCGACGAGGAGCTGTCGATCGGCGACTACGTGCTCAGCGGCGGCGAGCTGGCCGCGCTCGTCGTCCTCGACGCCGTGGCGCGGCTCCTGCCCGGCGTCCTCGGCAACGTCGCCTCACCCGCCGACGACTCCTTCGCGACGGGGCTCCTCGAGCATCCGCAGTACACCCGCCCCGAGGAGTTCCGCGGCGTCCGCGTGCCCGACGTCCTGCTCTCCGGCGAGCACGCCGCCATCGCCCGCTGGCGCCGCGAGCAGTCGCTGCGCCTCACGCTCGAACGCCGCCCCGACCTCCTCGCCCGCGCCCCCCTCGACGCCACGGATCGCGCCTTCCTCCGCACGCTCGGCTGGGAGCAGGGAGACGAGTAGGACCATGCGGCGACTCGCGGCGCGCTGAGATGGCCGACCTCTATCTCGCCCTCCTCCACCACCCGGTCTACGACAAGAACGGTGCGATCGTGACGACCGCCGTCACCAACATGGACGTGCACGACATCGGGCGCCTGGCGCGGACCTTCGACGCGCGTGCTTTCTACGTGGCCACGCCCGTTCCCACGCTTCACCGCCTCGTCGAGCGCATCATCCGGCACTGGGAGACGGGTGCGGGCGCCGCCTACAACGAGACGCGCAAGGAGGCGCTGGCGCTGGTCCGCCTGGCGCACGACCTCGACGCCGCCGTGGCCGACATCGAGCGTGAGACCGGCCGGCTGCCGAGGCTCGTCGCGACCAGCGCGCGCGAGGGGCCGGCCCGGCTTTCCTTCGCGTCACTGCGCCGCCGGCTCGGCGCAGACGGTCCGCCCGAGCTCCTGGTCTTCGGCACGGGCTGGGGCCTCGCGGCCGAGGTCATCGCCCGGGCCGACGACGTGCTCGAGCCGATCCGCGGCACGAGCGGGTACAACCACATCTCCGTGCGCAGCGCGGTGGCCATCATCCTTGACCGGCTGCGCCACGACCGCTAAGAGAAGCGGGTTCCCATGAATCCGATCGACCGCATCGAGGCGGAGCAGCTCCGCAAGGACGTCCCGCCCTTCAAGCCGGGCGACACCGTGCGGGTGCACGTGCGCGTGGTCGAGGGCGACAAGGAGCGCATCCAGGTCTTCGAGGGAACCGTGATCAGGCGCAGCGGCGGCGGCAGCCGCGAGATGTTCACGGTCCGCAAGACGTCGTACGGGGTGGGTGTGGAGCGCACCTTTCCCGTCCATTCGCCACGCGTCGACCGCCTCGAGGTGGTCGCGCGCGGGGCGGTGCGCCGGGCGAAGCTCTACTACCTGCGCGAGCGCATGGGTCGGGCCGCGCGCGTCACCGAAGAGGCGAGCAAGGGCTGACGCGCGGCGCGCGCGTCACTTTGCAGCTGCGGGGGCGTCGGGCCGCTGGCCCCCCATGCGGGAGTTGCCGTCGAAGGTGGCCCCCTCCTGAACGACGAGGCACTTCGTCTCGACGTCGCCGAAGAGCCGTCCGCCGGTGCAGATCTCGACCCGGCTCGCCTGCCGCACCTCGCCGCGGATCTCGCCGAGGACGATGAGCTTCTCCGCCTGCACGCTCGCGTGCACGATGGCCTGGGGACCGACCACCAGGAGGTCGGTGGCCCGCACCTCGCCCTTCAGCTTCCCCTCGATCCGGGTCGGGACCGTGAAGGACAGCTTGCCCGTCACCTCGGCGTCGGGCCCGAGCGACACCCGGACCTCCTGCCACGCGTTTCCGTTCACTGGCTTTGCCTCTGCCATCCCTCGCTCCTCCTAGCCGTCGGCCGTCGACACACCCTCCGCCGGAAACACGTGACAGGCGACCGCGTGGCCGCCGCGCCCGGTCTCGAGAGGCGGCGTCTCCCGCCGGCACACCTCCAGGGCGTGCCCGCAGCGCGGGTGGAAGGCGCACCCGGGCGGTGGGCTGACCGGACTCGGCACGTCACCTCCCAGCGTCATACGTTGCTTCCTCCGTCGCGGATCGGGGACGGGCACCGCTGACAGAAGGGTGCGAGTATAGGGATGTCGGGGGTTCCTGTAAATCTCTTCGCGCGGCCCGCATTCGACGATCCGGCCGAGGTACATGATCGCCACCCGGTCGCTCACGTGCTCGACGACGCGGAGGTCGTGCGCGATGAAGAGCAGCGTGAGACCGAGCCGCCGCTGCAGGTCCTGCAGGAGATTGAGGATCTGGGCCTGGATGGAGACGTCCAGCGCCGACACGGCCTCGTCGGCGACGATGAAGCGCGGCCCGACGGCGAGCGCGCGGGCAATGCCGATCCGCTGCCGCTGCCCGCCGCTGAACTCGTGCGGATAGCGCTTGCCCGCGTCGGGAGGCAGGCCGACGAGCTCGAGCAGCTCCGCGACGCGCGCGCGTCGTTCGCGGCGCGTCCCGACTCTGTGGATGGCGAGCCCCTCGCCCACGATGCCGGCGACGCGCATGCGCGGATTGAGCGAGCCGTAGGGGTCCTGGAAGATGATCTGCATCTGGCGGCGCATGGCGCGCAGCTCGCGCGGCGAGAGCGCCAGCAGCGAACGCCCGTCGAACCGGACGTCGCCGGCGGTCGGCTCGAGCAGCCGGAGCATCAGGCGGCCGAGCGTCGACTTGCCGCACCCCGACTCGCCGACCAGGCCGAGCGTCTCCCCCGCGCGGATGGCGAGCGACACCCCCTCCACCGCGTGCACCCAGGCGCGCGCGCGGCCGAAGAGGCCGCCGCCGAGCGGGTAGCGCTTGTGGAGGTCGCGGACCTCAACCAGGGGGGCAAGGTTCATCATACCCGGATGCAGGCGGCCGCGTGGCCGCGGGCCTTCTCCTCGAGCGGCGGATCCTCCGCGGCGCAGCGGTCGATCGCCTTCGGGCAGCGGTCACGGAAGTGACAGCCGCTCGGCAGGTGCAGCAGGTCCGGGACCTGCCCGGGAATCGCCTCGAGCCGGCTGCGCCGCTCGCCGCCGAGGCCGGGCATCGAGCGCAGGAGCGCCTGCGTGTAGGGGTGGAGCGGGCGCTCGAAGATGTCGAGCACGGAAGCATGCTCGACGATCCGGCCGGCATACATGATCGCCACCTCGTCCGCCTGCTCGGCCACCACCCCGAGGTCGTGCGTGATGAGGACCACCGCCATGCCGTGGCGCTCGCGCAGCGTGCGCAGGAGATCGAGGATCTCCGCCTGGATGGTGACGTCGAGCGCGGTGGTGGGCTCGTCGGCGATCAGCACGCGCGGCTCGCACGAGATGGCGATGGCGATCATCACCCGCTGCCGCATGCCGCCCGAGAGGCGGTGCGGGTAGTCGCGCGCGCGGCGCTCGGGCTCCGGAATGCCGACCTCGTCGAGCAGCTCGACGGCGCGGCTCCACGCGGCCCGGCGGCCGACGCGCCGGTGCAGCCGGATGGCCTCGGCGATCTGGCTGCCGACGGTGAAGACCGGATTGAGCGAGGTCATCGGCTCCTGGAATATCATCGCCAGGCCGGCGCCGCGGACGGCACGCATCTCGCGCTCGGGCAGGCGCAGCAGATCGCACCCCTCGAGGCGCACGTGCCCGCCGACGATCCGCCCGGGCGGAGGCACGAGCCGCATGAGGGAGAGCGCGGTCATCGTCTTGCCGCAGCCCGACTCGCCGACCAGGCCGAGCACTCGGCCGCGCTCGAGCGCGAGCGACACGCCGTCGACCGCGCGCACCACTCCCTCCTCCAGGGCGAAGACCGTACGGAGGTCGCCCACCTCGAGGAGCGGTCGCGCGGCAGCGGGCTCGACGGGCGCGCCGGCGGTCATTCTCCCCTTTTTGGCCGCGTCACGGCCGCCTCGAGCGGCACGACACGGCCGGCGGGCGGCGGGGCGAAGAGCGCGGCGTCGACGGCCGCGTTCGGCTCGGCGGCCTCGTAGACGACGCTCGCCCGCGCGTTCCGGTCCGCGGCGGCGATCTCGAGCAGGCGGGGGAAGCCGTCGCGGAAATCGGCGAAGGCGACGTGCAGCGCGGCGCCGTCGCGGTGGGTCTCGTCGGCGCCGACGAGGCGCAGCGGGTCGCCGGTGAAGCGCAGCCGCTGGCTGCCGTCGGCGAGCGGGACGGTCAGCTCGTACTCGCCATCCGGCGTCGCGCGGAGCGCCGGCGGCCCGGCCGGCGTGCGGCGGGGCGCCGTGCCGAGCAGGATGTCGACGACGTCGGGCACGCTGGCCGGCGCGCCGAGAAAGCGCGCCAGGTTCGCCGGTGTCGCGGCGCCCTCGTAGCGGGTCCCTTCGCCGGCGGGGTAGGCCCACAGGAGCGTCCCGTCGGTCCCGACGGCGAGCGCCAGACCGAAGGGCGAGAGGACGTCGATGCGCACGCTGGTCGGCCGGCGTACGAGGAACGCCTCGCGTACCCACATGCCCTTGAGTCCCGCCCGAAGGCGGGCGCGCGCCCGGAGCGACTGCACCGCGGTGCGCCGCGCCGAGAGCTCCTCGAGGAGACCGGCCGCCGTGGCGGGCGGCAGCGGGCGGGGCCGCCGCATGCCCGGCAGGCAGCCCGCGAGCGACAGGAGCCCGACGAGCACGGCCGCGGCCCAGCGGGCCCGCGAACGGGGGCGGGCCCCGGGCGCCGGCTCAGAGCGGCGCGCCCTCCGCCCGGACACTGCTTTCCAGGACGTGGATCTTGCTCTTGAGCCGGCCCACCTGGGCGGTTTCCTTCGCGCGCGCGAGCGCGTCGCGGTAGATGCGCAGCGCGTCCGTGGGGTGCCCGGCGCGGCTGTAGGCGTCCCCCAGATGCTCCGCCACCGTGGGGTCGTCGCCGGCGAGCTCGACCGCGCGCTCGAGGTGCTCCACGGCTCGCCGGTAGTCACCCCGCTGGTAGTACACCCACCCGAGGCTGTCGACGTAGAAGCCGTCGTCGGGCTCGATCTCGAGCGCCCGACGGATCAGCTTCTCGGCCTCGTCGAGGCGGACCCCCATCTCGGCGTAGGTGTAGCCCAGGTAGTTGAGGGCAGCCGCGTTCTTCGGGTTGAGCTCGACCGCCCGCCGCATCTGCTCGAGGGTGCGCTCCTTCTCGTTCGCCTCGTCGTACGCCGCGCCGAGCGTGAAGTGGTAGCGGTCGTTGTCGGGGAAGCGTGCCACCATGCGCTCGAGCAGCTCGATGGCGCTCTTCAGGTCCTTCTCCTCCCGGTAGAGCGAGGCGAGGTAGCCCATCAGCTCGGGGTCGTCCGGCTTTACCGCGAGCGCGGCCCGGATCTCCCGCACGGCCTCGGGCAGGTCCTCCTTCTGGAGGAGGTAGGCGCGGCGGATGCGCGCGTCGACGTAGTAGTCCGAATCCGGCGGGATCTTCCCGAACTCCTCGAGGGCCCGCTTCGTCTCGTGGCGCTCGGCGTAGACCGAGCCCAGGTAATAGCGAACGACCCAGCTCGTCGGCTCCGCGGCGAGCACGAGGTTGAACTCGGTCGCGGCGCGGTCGAGGTCGCCCTTCTCGAAGTAGATGAGCCCCATCTTGATGCGCGCCTCGCGCGGGTCGCCGGTGGTCTGCTCCAGGGCCTGGAACTGGTTCAGCGCCTCGTCGAACTTCTTCTGCCCGGCGTAGATGCCGGCCAGCCGCCGGCGCACGGGCACGCTCTGCGGGTTGAGCGCCAGGATGCGCTGGTAGAGCTCGATGGCCTTGTCGGTCCGGCCCTGCAGCTCGTACGTGACCGCGAGGTCGGTCAAGATCAGCTCTGACTGCGGCCCGAGCTTGAGCGCGTCCAGATATGCATGCTCGGCCTTGTCGAGCTGCCGCGCGGCGGCATAGATGCGGCCGAGGTAGTAGTGCGCGAGCACCGACGTGGGGTTCCGCGCCAGGAGCTTCCTGAGCGTCGCCACCGCCCGCTCGGTGTCGCCCCGCTTCCCGAGGAGGGCGGCGAGATAGAGGTACGCCTCCTGATTACCCGGATCCCGGGCGAGCAGGCGCTCGTAGGTGGCCGTCGCCTCGTCGTCTCGGCCGAGCGAGGAGAGCACGCCGGCGAGCAGCTCGAGCCCCTCGGCGTTCTCCGGGTCCGCCTGCACCGCGGCCGTGCTCTGCTGGAGCGCGCGCTCGAGCTGGCCCGTCCGCACGTAGAGCGTCGCCAGGCGCCGGCGGAGCAGCGCGGTGTCGGGATCGGCGGCGACGGCCTGCTCGAACTCGCGGACGGCCGTGTCGGCGTCGCCCAGCGAGATGGCGACCTCGCCGCGCAGGAAGTGGCCGAGCGCGCCCGCCTCCGGCGGGAGCTCGACCCGCGGCCCGTGCCGCCGGTCGCCGGCGAGCGGCCCGGGCCAGGGATGCTTGAGGCCCGCGCAGCCGTACGCCAGCTGAAGCACAAGAGCCAGCCTGACTGCGAAGCTGGTGCGGGCCATCGGAGTCGTGGGACTACCATGGCCGACGCGCTCCGGCAATTCAAACGGCGACACGAGGCAAAGCCGCACCCGCGGCGCCGCGCCCGTGCCGCTAGCGCCGCCCCCGGAGCCGCGCCGCGCGCGCCGGCGTCCCCTGCGACGCGCCGATCCAGATCACGCCGCCCCGGAAGTGCTCCTTCTTCCAGATCGGCACGGTCTCCTTCAGGCGATCGATCAGCCAGTGGCACGCCGCGAAGGCCTCGGCACGATGCGCCGCCGAGACCGCGATGGCGACGCTCGCCTCGCCGACCGGCACGACGCCAACCCGGTGGGCTGCGGCGACCTTGCGGAGCGGCCAGCGTCGGGCGGCCTCCTTGCCGAGCGCGCGCATCTCGCGCTCCGCCATGGCCGTGAACGCCTCGTACTCCAGGCGCACGACCCGCCGCCCACCGTTCTCGCTGCGTGTCGTCCCGAGGAAGGTGACCACCGCGCCGGCGCGCGGGTCGGCGACGGCGCGGACCAGCCGTGCGAGGTCGATCGGGACGTCGGTCACCCGGAACATGGCTGCGGTCAGAACACGAACTTCACGGCGTGTGGCTCGACCTTCGACGCGCACGAGGTGCCGCAGCGCTGGCAGACGTACTCGTGCTTCTCGCCCTCCGGCAGCACGAGCAGCAGCCGTTTGCGCACGGGCATCGCCTGGCGGCAGCGAGGGCAGTGGAGCAGGCTCGCCTCCAGCGACCCGTAGCCCTCCGGCTCGCGGCGCCGGCGCGGCGGACCACCGAGCATGGCCCGGAATCTAGCGTGCGGGTCGAACCCCGGCAATGGTGCCGCGCGCGGGTTGCACGGCCGGGGCGGCGCCCGATATGGATCTGGTCGCGTGCCGACCGTCTACATCGAGACCTACGGCTGCCAGATGAACGTCGCCGACACCGAGCTGGTGCTCGGCCATCTCGCGGCGCACGGCTACCGGCAGACCGCCGGCCCCGATGGGGCCGACGTGATCCTCCTGAACACCTGCGCCATCCGCGAGCACGCCGAGGAGCGCGTCATCGGCCGGCTCGGCGAGCTCGCGCGCTACAAGCGGCGCCGCCCCGACGTGCGGCTCGGGGTAACGGGCTGCATGGCGCAGCACCTCCGCGAGCGCCTGCGCGAGCGCGCCCCCCACGTCGACCTGCTGGTCGGGCCCGACGGCTATCGCCGCCTCCCCGAGCTGCTCGGCGCCGGCGATGCACACCCCCACGTCGCGCTCCGGCTCGACCCCGAGGAGACCTACGCCGACCTGCCCGTGGCGCGCGAGGCCGGCGTGCGGGCGTGGGTCACGGTGATGCGCGGCTGCGACCGGTTCTGCACGTTCTGCATCGTGCCGTACGTGCGCGGTCGCGAGCGGAGCCTCCCCGGCCCGGTGCTGCTCGAGCAGGTCCGGGCCCTCGCGGCCGCCGGAGTGCGCGAGGTCGTCTTCCTCGGCCAGACGGTCAACGCCTATCACGACGGCGCGTGGGACTTCGCCGAGCTCGTCCGCCGCAGCGCCGGCGTGCCGGGCATTGTCCGCATCCGGTTCACCTCACCCCATCCCTCGGAGATGAGCGAGCGGCTGATCGACGCGATGGCCGAGTGCGACGCGGTCGCGCCGCAGCTGCATCTCCCCGTGCAGTCGGGCTCCGATCGCGTGCTCGCGCGCATGCAGCGCGACTATCACGTCGCCGAGTACGAGGCGCTGGTCGCTCGGCTGCGGGCGCGCGTGCCGGGCATCGCGCTCTCGACCGACGTCATCGTCGGCTTCCCGGGCGAGGACGAGGCGGACTTCGCGGCCACCGAGGCGCTGCTGCGGCACGTGCGCTACGACTCGGCCTTCCTCTTCAAGTACTCGCCGCGCGAGGGCACCCGCGCCTTCCGCTGGGGCGATCCAGTGCCCGACGAGGAGAAGGCGCGGCGTCTGCGGCGTCTCGTCGACCTCCAGGAGACGATCTCGGCCGAGATCAACCGCGGCCTGGTCGGCACGGCGGTGGAGGTGCTGGTCGAGGGGCCGGCGCGGCGTCCCGAGGGGTGGATGGCAGGGAAGAGCCGCGACATGAAGACGGTGGTCTTCCCCGGCCCCGCCGCGCCCGGGGAGCTCGCCCGCGTGCGGGTGGAGTCGGCGACCTCTCACACGCTCTCCGGCATGATCGCCGCGGGCTAGCCGGTTGGCCGAGCGGACGCTCCTCGTCGTGCTGGCCGCAACGCTCGCCGCGGGCCCGGCCGCCGTCGCCCCCGTTCGCCCCGGGCACCTCCCGGGCGGCCGCGTCGTGCGCGTCGTCGATGGCGACACGGTCGACGTCCGGCTCGGCCCGCGGGTCGAACGCGTTCGCCTGATCGGCATCGACGCGCCCGAGGTGCACGACTCTGCGAAGCTCGACCGCGACGCGCGGCGGAGCCACCGGTCGAAGGCGGCGATCGAGGCGATGGGCCGCCGGGCGACCGAGTTCACCGCCCGCCGTCTCGGCGACCAGACGGTCGAGCTCGAGTTCGACGTCGAGCGGCGGGATCGCTACGGCCGGCTGCTCGCCTATCTCTGGCTGCCCGACGGCAGGCTCTTCAACGCCGAGATCCTGCGCGAGGGCTATGCCCACGTGCTCACCATCCCGCCGAACGTCAGATACGCGTCGCACTTCCGCGCGCTCCAGCGTGAGGCGCGCGCCACGGGCCGAGGGCTCTGGAGCGCCAGCGTCGCGCGGCGCGCGCGGCGGCATCAGCGCCAACCGTCAGAACTGCGTCAGAGACAACACAGTCCAGATCCCCGCTTCGTCCTGCGCCAGCCCATCATACCGCTCGAACACGACTCCTTTGCTCGTCAGCACCTCGACGGTCGCGCGGATGTCAGAGACCCTCCAGCCGAGGACGGTGTGGTGCGCCGGGTCGAGCGCCTGGACCTTGGCCACACGTAGCATCACTCCGTTCGCGTCGAACACCAGCGCGGACGGCTCGTCGGCGCCTTCATAGAACGCGCGGGCGCGCTCGGCGTTCGTGGTCGCGACGAAGGCGATGACGTCGGCGGCGTTCAGGAACTCTCAACTACGCCCGCACCGGTCGAGCGATCAAGTGTTCCATCTTGAACATGGCCTCGCCCGCCCGTGACCTCGAGCCCATGACGCGCTATCGTGCCGCCGGCCATGAAGCCGCTCCTCCACGGACAGCTGGCCCTCTTCATCGTCCAGGCGCTCCTCATCATCAGCGCCGCGCGTCTCATCGGGCTCCTCGCCCGCCGGATACGCCAGCCCATGGTGATCGCCGAGATCGCCGCGGGCATCCTGCTCGGCCCGTCGTTGCTCGGCTGGGTCGCGCCCCAGACGTCGGGGGCGGTCTTTCCGAAGGACTCGCTCGCGCTGCTCAGCATGCTCAGCCAGGTGGGCCTCATCCTGTTCATGTTCCTCGTCGGACTCGAGTTCGACGGCAAGATGCTGCGCGGGCGCGGGCACACCTCGGTCGCGATCAGCCATACGAGCATCATCGTCCCTTTCGCGCTCGGCGCGGTCCTCGCTCTCTACCTCTATCCGCGTCTCTCGGCGCCGACGGTGCCCTTCACCTCCTTCACGCTGTTCATGGGCGCCGCGATGAGCATCACGGCGTTCCCCGTGCTCGCCCGCATCCTGGTCGAGCGCCGTCTGCTGCACTCGAAGCTGGGCGCCGTGACGATCACGTGCGCGGCGGTCGACGACGTGACGGCGTGGTGCATCCTCGCGTTCGTCGTCTCGATCGCGCGTGCCGGAAGCCTGGGCGACGCCGCGCGGACCACGGTGCTCGCGCTGCTGTACATCGGCGTCATGGTGGCGCTCGTCCGCCCGTTCCTCCAGCGGCTCGCGGGGCGCAGCGCGAACAAGGAGGGGCTGAGCCAGAACCTCGTGGCCGTGACGCTCGTGCTGCTCCTGCTCTCGAGCCTCACCACCGAGGCCATCGGCATCCATGCGCTGTTCGGTGCGTTCCTGATCGGCTGCATCATTCCGAAGGCGAACGGGTTCGCGCAGCTGCTCGCCGACAAGCTCGAGGACCTCGTCGTGGTGTTCCTCTTGCCGCTGTTCTTCGCCTTCAGCGGCCTGCGCACCCAGATCGGCTTGCTCGACTCCGCAAGCGCGTGGTGGATGTGCAGCCTCATCATCGGCGTCGCGTGCCTGGGAAAGTTCGGCGGCAGCACCGTCGCCGCCCGGCTCACCGGGCTCCGCTGGCAGGAGGCCACCGCCCTCGGGGTGCTGATGAACACGCGCGGCCTCATGGAGCTGATCGTGCTCAACATCGGGCTCGACCTCGGCGTGATCTCGCCGACGCTGTTCACGATGATGGTGCTGATGGCGCTGGTGACGACGTTCATGACCACCCCGCTCCTCGAGTGGGTCTACCCGCTCGCGGAGATCGCCAAGGAGCAGGCGGAGGAGGCGGAGATCCCGGCCCGCGTGCGCCCGGCCGAGGCCTTCACCGTGCTCATGTGCGTCGCCTACGATCGCTCCGGTCCCGGCATGGTGACGCTGGCGGGTGCCCTCGTCGGCGCGACGAGCGACGCGAAGCGCCTCTACGCGCTGCGCCTCGAGCCTCCCAACGACCGCGCCTCCTTCGTGCTCACGCAGCGCGCGGCGGCGCACGACGCGGCCGCGCTGGGGCCGCTTCTCGAGCGCGCCGGCGCCCTCGGCCTCGAGGTGCGGCCGCTCTCCTTCGTGTCGCCGCAGCCGGCCTCCGACATCTGCAACGTCGCAGCGGTGAAAGGCGCCGATCTCGTGCTCATGGGCTGGCACAAGCCGATGCTCGGCAAGGCGGCGCTCGGCGGCACGGTGCACGAGGTCATGCGACAGGCGCCGGCGAGCGTCGGCGTGCTGGTCGACCGCGGTCTCGGCTGGGTGACGAACGTGCTGGTGCCGTACCACGGCAGCATCCACGACCAGGGCGCGCTGCGTCTCGCGCAGCGGCTGGCCCGACATTCCGGCGCCAACGTGACGGTGTTGCGCGTCGTGAGCCGGGGGACGGCCCCGGCCGGCGCTCTCGAGGACGGTCCGCTCACCGAGGTGCTGGAGGCGGAGGCACGGCCGGGAGAGGGGGAGATCGCGCTGAAGGTGGTCGAGCACGCCGACCCGGGGCGGGCGGTGGTCGAAGAATGTGCGCGCGGCCACGACCTGCTGCTGATCGGCGTCGGACCCGAGTGGGGTCTCGAGCATCGACCATTCGGTATGCACCCGGAAATCATCATCACCGAGTGCCCGATCTCGCTGCTCGTGGTCCGGCAGTACGAGCCCGCGCTCGCCCGGGAGGCGCTCCGCGTGCCGGACACGCATCTGGCGCCGCCGAGGCGCGCCCGGCTGCAGTCGGGCTCCTGAAAGGACGCTCGGGACACCGTCCCGCAGCTCACGCGCTCGCCGACGACGCCAACAGCGCTCGGCGCGCGAATCGCGTCGAGCAGTCGCGCGAGCTTGAGGGTGGAACCGTTCCGGCAGACCGCCAATGGCTATGTGCACCGGCAATAGTCCGTGCGTACTCAGGATTTCCGGTTGACGCGCGCTGCGGCGGCATGTCAGGGTCCGGTGCTGATCGCTGGTCTACCCTCCAACTTGGGAGCGCCCCCATGGTGACGGATGTCGTTCAGTATGCGGTCCTGGGGTTGATCTCGGCGCGGACCGACGGCGCACATGGCTACCAACTCAAGATCGAGTTCGACGCCCTCTACGGGGAGTTCTGGAGCCTCAACTACGGGCAGCTCTATAGAACTCTCGACCGTTTGGAGCGAGCCGGTCTCATCGGGGGCACCGAACAGTTCCAGAGTGGGCGGCCGAGCCGCAAGGTGTATAGAATCACCGCAAGCGGCCGTCAAAGTCTAGACGATTGGCTGCTACTACCGCCGACGTACGAGCCTCGCCCCCTGCGCGACGAGCTCTCCGTGAAGTTGCTCTTTCTGACCGACGCGAAGCACAACGAGACGCTCGCACTGATCAGGAGCCAGCGGGCAATCTACCTCCAACACCTGGCGCGTCTCACGAAGCGTCGGTCGGTGCTCGAGGAAGCCGGGCAGGGCGACTCTTTCGTGACGCGGTTGCTGCTCGTTCAGGCTGACATGCGGGTGCGAGCCGATCTGGCGTGGCTGGACCTCGTGGAGCAGGAGCTGCTCCAGCGGAGCGGGAAGCCCAGCTCTACCTCCCGCCCGGCCTTGTCTCGCCCCCGATGATACGCTTCGCAAACGTCAGCAAGGTATTCGGCGAGGGTCCCACACAGGTTGACGCGCTGCGCGACCTTTCCCTGGACGTTCCGGCCCGTCAGTTCTGCACGATCATGGGGCCGAGCGGTTCGGGTAAGAGCACGGTGCTACATCTGGTCGCCGGCCTTACGAAGCCAACCGAGGGCGAGATCTACCTCGGCGACCAACCGCTCTCCCGGATGACGGAACGTGACGCAGCCTTGATGCGTCGGCGCGAACTCGGGTTCATCTTTCAATTCTTCCACTTGATCCCCTACCTCGACGCCGAGGAGAACGTGGCCCTACCGCTCCTACTTGACGGGCATTCGTTCAGCGCCGCACGCGAGCGAACGGAGCGAACGCTGACGCTCGTGGACCTGATTCATCGGCGACATCACAAGCCAACCGAGCTATCGGGCGGGGAGATGCAGCGCATGGCGATCGCGCGCGCCCTGGTCACGAGCCCGCGCGTGATCCTCGCCGACGAGCCGACCGGAAACCTCGATTCCACGGCGACCCATGCGATCATGCGCCTCCTGCGGCGAGGCAGTGAGGAGATTGGCGTCACGGTGCTCATGGTGACCCACGACCCCGTGTGCGCCTCGTACGGCGATCGCGTGGTCCGCCTTGTGGATGGGCGGATCGTCGAGGACATCGACGTAAGCGAACGGCAGGCCCCTCAAGACGATGAGGCCGTGGGCAGCGTCTTGACCCTCCCGAGGGAACCATGATGGGTACCGGCCAAAGCGCCACCCACCCGCGCCCTGCCGTCGCGGTGGCATTGGAGCCTCGTTTCTGCGCCAATAACGTGGTCGACCTGACGGCGGGCTGCAGCTTCAGCTGCATTTACTGCCCCTTCGCCGCGATCGGAGCGCGCCAACGGGGAGTGTCGCGCCCCACGCCGCTGGACCTTTCAGAGCTTGGGCGTCTTCCGGTGCCGCCGTCTGTGTTCCTGAGCCCCGCCAGCGATGCCTTCGCACCACAGGCCGTCGGCACTACCCACGCGCTTCTCGCCTACCTTCTCCCGCGTGGCACGACGATCGGCATCGTTACGAAGGGGGTCATCCCCGAGCGCACGCTGGCGCTGCTCGCGAACTACCGTCCGCAGATCGAGGGCATCGCGGTGGGCGTGACGAGCCTCGATGAACGCCGGAATCGTACCCTCGAGCCGGGCTGTCCTGCGGCGTGCGAACGGTTGGCCAATCTGGACCACCTGGCTGCGCACGGGCTGCCCGCCGCCCTTCGGTTGGACCCGCTGTTCCCGATCGTCGATGACGAGCCAGTAGCGCTGCGCGCACTCGTGCAGGAAGCTGCGTCCCGAGGTGCCTACGCGATCACCGCCACGTACGTCTTCACGTGGGGACGCTACCTGCGCCGGCTGAGGCGAGAACCTCTGCTCGTCGAGTCAGTCCAATTGCTGACGGAGCGGGCGCCGATGGAGGGCGGTGTCGCGTTCAGCGTACCGCTCGCGCACAAGCTGGAAACCTATGGCCGCCTCGCGGAGATGGCGGGCGAATACGGCCTTTGGTTCAACACCTGCGGCTGCAAGGACCTTCGGGTGCGGCAAAGCGGGCGTGTCTTCGCAACCTGCCGCAACGTGCTTTTCCTCAAGCCGACCGGCGAGACTACTCGTACCGGAGCGCGTCCAGCACAGGTTGTCTGAGGGCACGCCGCGCCGCGAGTTGTCCCGCCAGCATGGCGACGCCTGCTGCGAGCACCAGGCACCAGGCGGCGGTGAAGGTCGCGAAGTGGTGTTCCAAGATGTAGCCGATGAGGATTCGAAAGTTGACGTGCACCCACAAGAGCGATGTGCCGACGCCAAGCACGCTCCCGAGGAGAGCGCCCACGGTTCCCAACACGAGCGCCTCGAGACGAATCGACCGGGCAATCCGGGACCCATCCGAGCCGAGCGCCCGGAAGATACCTACCTCGCGGCGCCGTTCGAGAATCTGCGTGGTGAGCAGGTCGAAGATACCGGCAAGCGTCACGGCGACCACGAGCAGCTGAATCGCGTACGTGAAAGCGAACGCCCTGTCCACCATGCCCTGATGGTAGGCAAGCGTCTGCGACACCGTCAGCACTTTCACCAAGCGTGACCCGCCGAGGTTCTGCACTATCCGCTCCCTCATCGCGTCAATATCTGCCCCCACCCCGAGGAAGACGTTCAAGTGGCTCACCTGCGTGTCATGCCACACGCGGGCGAACTCTTCTCGGGGGAGGATGATCGAGCCCTGGTCCCCGCTGTAGTCGGCGGCGACGACCGCTCGAATCTTGAACGTCTCTAGACCGCTCGGGGTTGGGAGGCTGATCGTCTCGCCAGGCCGCAGTCCGAAGCGGTCTGCCAGGTTGTCGGAGATGACAACACCCTCGTGGGCCGCGATCGCACGGATCGAATCCTCCGGGTCGCCCGCGACGATCTGATGCCGGAAGAGATCGCTGTCGATGAAGCCCGGACTCACCGCCACGGCGGTAATGCGGACCCCCTGGTACTCCTGCCCGGGCAGCGCTCGGTAGGTCTCAACTCGTGCAACGCCGGGGATCGCACGTATGGCCTCGGCCATTTCGCCGCTGAGCGGCGTTTCCAGCCAGCCGCCTTCGGTCGCGAGCGCCGACACGACAAGGTCTCCCGTGAGGATGAACCAGTTGCGCTCGGACTCGCGGAAGCTACGGGCCACCGACGAAACGGCGATCGCCAGCGCGAGGCTCAAAGCGATCACAGCGGTCGTCACGCCCGTCCGGCCGGGAGACCGCATGAGGCTCTCGACGGCAATTCGTCCGTCCAACCCAAACACCGTCGGCAGCACACGGCGGAGAAGGCGGGTAGTCCAGCTCATGAGCGGGATGGAAATGACGATCGCCGAGAGTGACCAGATACTGTTGCCGATGTTGCCCCAAGCAATCGAGCGGGTTGTATGCTCCAGGTAGATCGCCCCCGCCGTCAGAACGATCAGGATCAACCAGACGCCCACGAGAAGGCGGTCCGGTGACCTGATGGCGAGCCGCTCGCGGAAATCGGGACGCATCAAGTCGAGCGGGTCAAGGCGGCTTGCCTTGTAGGCGGGAACAAGCTCCGCCGCGATGGCGCCACCAGTACCGAGCAGAACGTACGAGAGCGCCTGCGGCACGCTGATTTCCAGCGATTCGATGGAGAAGCGCATCTGGTAGATCACGCCCATCGACTGAGCGACGAGGTTCAAAAGAAGGTGGGCGAGTCCCAGGCCGGCGAGGATGCCCAGGACTGAGGCGGCGACGCCCAGCACCGCAGCTTCGGCGATGACCAATCCAAGGATGCTGCGGCGCTCCGCCCCGAGGGCGATCAGGATGGCGAGGTCTCGCGCTCGCTGTGTCACCGCGGTGGCACTCGCATTGTAGACGATGAATATGCCCGCCAGCAGCCCGAGGAGACTCAGACCGTCGATCATGGCCTGGAAGGCGCCGACCACACGCTCGAACCGCTCGCCACGCAAGGCTGGCCTGGTCACGGCGAGGGAAGACGGAAGGCTTTCCTCGAGCCGCCTCTGCACCGCGTTGACTTCACTTCCCGGCCGCAGCACGACGTCGATCTCATCGACCCGCTCGTCCTTCCCGAGCACGAACTGTGCGGCGGGAAGGTCCATCACGGCGAGCTGTCCCCCAAAGATTAGCGCCACTCCCTCGGCGGCGAGCAGCCCCTGCACGCTGAGCTCCAGCACGCCCCGCGGCGTCGCGACTTTGATCACCTCCCCGACCCCGATCCCGCGTCGGCGCGCGAACGCTTCAGTGAGCAAGACGGAGCGAGGGTCGGCCATCGCTTGAAGCACCCGGCGCCGTTCCGTAGCGAGCGTGATGGGGTAGTGCGTCAGGTCCGCCTCCGCAGTGAGGTCCGCGCCGAAGAGCTGGAGCGTCTCACCGGGGTGATCGGGGAGGCCAAGCGTGCCTCGCACAAGTGGCACGGCCGCAGCCACAGCGGGGTCGCCCCGCACCGTCTCCGCCACCGACTCCGCAAACCCTACCTCGCCGGTCCCGAGCGTCACCTGAAGCGCGGCCTTCCCCGCTGCGCGCTCCATCATGGTGCGAAAGTTTGCGAGCACGCTTCGGTTGATGATCCCGAGCGCTGCTATCAGGGCAATGCCGCTCGCGATCCCGCCGACCATGAGGCCAAGCCGCACGGGCGCAGAAACGTAATCTCGCGCACTTATCCTCCGGAGAAGTACCAGCATCTCCGTTTCCTCCTGGTCACACGCTATGCTCCGAAGATAGTTCGACGCAGAATAGCCTGAATAACGCCAGCTGCGCCTCCCCGTAGCACGCCCTCGGCTCTCAGCCTAGAGGCGGGCGCGCGTTGCGACAGTGCATATTGGCGCTCGGCATGTTTCGTGTGTGATGGGTTCGCGTAGCGGCTATGGGTGGCAGGAATATGTTAATCGTTGCATCACCTTTCTTGTTGACATCTGGTCCACGACGCAGTAGGCAGTCCGTGCGCATGAGAGTCACTTCGGCAAGGACGGCTAGCTTGACCGGCAGAGGGGGGCACACGCATGCTCCGGCATCTGATCCTCGGATTGCTCAGGCAAGGTGGCGCGAAACACGGTTACGCTGTCATGAAGGAGATACGTGATCGCGCTGGTCTGCAGGTGAGCATCGGAAACGTCTACCGAGAACTCAAGCGACTCGAGGCCGAAGGGCTGATCCGGAGCGTGACGAATGCAACCGGGGAGGACCCTCGTCGCGCACCATTCGAATCGACCACCGGAGGCAAGTCGGTCTTCGACGACTGGATAACGAGCGCGCCTACCAAGGCCTTGCCCGATTATCGCGACGAGTTCTGCCTCCGCGCCATCTTCATCGAAAACATCGACCAGGCCGCCGCCCGAGCCGTTCTGGATCGATGGCGAGAGGAATTGGACGTCCACAGCAGAGCGCTGGAGAGATGTAGGGAACGGGCCGTTGCACGTCGGGGCAACGAGCGCAGCTTCACCACCCTCCCGTTCTTCCTCGCCCGACGCATCAAACACGTCGCCACGGACCTTGCCTTTGTCGAAGAGCTGCGATCCGCGCACGAGGCTGGGCGAGGCAGACCGCCGAACGGTCGCCTCGCCGTCCCGTCCCCAGCGGCAGTCGTTTCCAGCGGACAAAGGAAGCCGCGCGGTGATGGGCGCTAGAGCCCGACCTCGGCATAGTTCCAATTGCTGACACGCCGGGACGGGCCGGGCACGTAGAGCCTCCGCCGGCGCGTCGCGAGGTCTCGACGAGCGTCAACGATGCCGACCAGCCGGTCACCACGGCCGGGGAACGGCACCCAACCGCCGCTCACCATCGACGGCTCCACTCGCAGAGCGTCCGCGGCTGTCTGCCAGCGGATCCGTCCAGCAGCTGGACAGACTTGGCCGAGGTCGCCCGCCCGGCTGCGGTTCTACCGCCCCCTCGACTGGCATGGCCCGTGCAGCCCACGACGGACGCTCGGCTCACGAGGGAGAGGAGAAAAAATGGGGGCCCAGGACTACTACTTCTCCAGCAAGTCAATGCCTACGCTGGGGCGCATGTGGATCCTCAAGATGCTGCAAGAGGCCAGCGGGAGCGGTGGGGGGCTCAGCATGCTCGGGTCAGTCGTCCAGGAAGCGAGCGAGCGCGGCGGCTTTCTCGGCCTCGGCGTGAGCCACTACCCCGTCC